>CALBGK010000204.1 GCA_937893115.1 uncultured Erysipelotrichaceae bacterium
TTCATTAGACAATAGCGAGATGCATTCCATAATTTATTGATGAAATTCCATGCTGCCTCCGTCTTAGTAGTAGAGAAATTCATATCTAGTCCTGGACTAGAATTAGTAAGCAAGAAGAGTCTTAAAGAATCGCAGCCATACTTATTAATGACATCAATAGGGTCGATGCCATTGCCTAGAGATTTAGACATCTTGCGGCCCTGTTCATCACGAATGATGCCATGGATTAAACAATCTTTAAATGGCACATCATTCAAGAAATGACGAGCGCTAAAGGCCATTCTAGCCACCCAGAAGAAGATGATATCATAGCCTGTAACCATACATGATGTAGGGAAATAACGCTTTAAATCAGCCGTCTCATCTGGCCAACCCAAAGTAGAAAACGGCCATAACGCACTAGAGAACCAAGTATCTAAGACATCTTCATCTTGTACATAGTTTTCGATATCTTCAGGCGCTTGTTCAGCACAATAGATCTCACCAGTTTCTTTATGATACCAAACTGGAATGCGATGTCCCCACCACAATTGTCTAGATATGCACCAGTCTTCAACATTCTCTAACCAGCGTTCAAAAGTCTTTTCAAAACGTTTAGGATAGAAATTAATCTTAGTCTTTTCATCTTTTTGACATTCTAGAACTGCTTCAGCTAGTGGTTTCATCTTGACAAACCACTGATCAGATAGATATGGTTCTACGATACAATTAGTTCTTTCAGAATGACCAACACTGTGAACGATATCTTCAATCTTTTCTAGACATCCTTCGCTTTCAAATTTAGCGACTAATTTATCACGACATTCAAAGCGATCTAGTCCGACAAATTCTTGACATAACTCATTCATTGTCGCATCTTCATTCATACAGATAGGCATATTTAAATGATGACGCAAAGCAATCTGATAGTCATTTGGATCATGGGCAGGAGTACATTTCATAGCTCCAGTACCAAAACCTATTTCAATATATTCATCACCAATAATAGGCAAGATATCACCGTTAGCAGGATTGATACACTTTTTACCGATGAGATGATTTAGCTTTTCATCTTTTGGGTGTACGACAACACAAACATCCGCAAACATGGTCTCTGGTCTTGTAGTAGCAACCGTAAATGTCTCATCACTATCACAAACATGATAAATAATATAATACATCTTAGCTTGAACGTCTTGGTGTATTACTTCGACATTACTTAAAGCTGTCTTGGCTTCAGGGTCCCAGTTAATAATGCGTTTGCCCTTATAGATTAAACCTTCATTATAATAAGTTACAAAGACCTTATTAACCGCTCTTGATAGACCTTCATCAAGTGTGAAACGCTCCTTAGTATAATCAACAGAAATACCTAACTTCTTCCATTGTTCATGGATTAAGTCAGGATATTCGTCCTTCCATTCCCAAGCTTTTTCAAGATATTTTACTCTTCCTAAATCATAACGAGAGATACCTTGTTGGCGAAGCCTTTCATCAACTTTAGCTTGGGTGGCAATACCGGCATGGTCCATGCCTGGAACCCATAAGACATCCTCACCTTTTAAACGATGATATCGAGCTAAAGTATCTTGAATCGTATTATCCATCGCATGACCAATATGTAATTTACCAGTTACATTTGGTGGCGGAATAACTATACAATATGGACTTTTAGATAAATCGCCAGCTTCAAAATAACCCTTTTTAATCCACTTGTCGTATTTACCTTTTTCAACTTTTAAATTGTCATACTTACTTTCTAACATATCTTGTCTCCTTAAAATAAAAAAGCGTCACAAAGGACGCTTATGAGCGTGTTACCACCTTATTTCGTAGCATTACTACCTCAATTCCTTAACGCGGAAACACGAATAAATCTACTTGATTCAACTTATCAGCTCCAAGACTACTTTTCTTCTTCAATGCGTATCTTTTGCACCAATCAAGATATCTCTTATGCCTCTTAAAGAATACTTCCCTTCTCTTCCGAGCTTTATGTTTTAATTATAAAGATAAGAATTTATAAAATCAAGATTCCTGGTCTTTAATTTCATAATCTTCCTTGCAATAAGGACATTTCTTAGAATGAGTCAATAAAGAAATAGGTGTAATAGGCATATTGCATCTAGGACATCTAGCCAAGACAAAGATAGAAGCTAATGCCAATATCATTAGCACAAAAGCTATGCCAAATACAGGCCATATCAAATTGTTATCAACAATGAAATCAGGAAATATGATGCATAAGATAATGAAGATAATAGGTGAAAATGATAATATTAATGAAATAGTTCTCTTTATTTTAAAACTCATTTTATGCTCCTTGTATCAGAATCTCATCGATAGTTTTACGAATGTCTTCGATATTTTCTTTTTTTAAGGCACTAGCTTTATAAATACTAGTGCTAGGAATATTGAGAGATTGACTTATCTCTTTTATAGCTTTTAACGATTGGGAATATGACAATTTATCGCTCTTGTTTGCAATGACTATAATCTTTTTATGATGAGTCTTTAAAAAGTCTATCATCAATAAGTCATCCTTAGTCGGTTTGTGACGAATGTCAACAATCATGACGACAAGATTTAGATTTTGGCGATTGGAAAAATAATTTTCCATCATCTGGCCAAATTCAATTATTTCCTTTTCGCTTCTATTGGCAAAGCCATAACCAGGAACATCGACAGCTGTATATTTGTCATCGACATTAAAGAAGTTGATTAATCTGGTCTTACCAGCCGTCTTACCTACCTTAGCTATATTAGCTTTATATAAGGCATTGATGAAGCTAGACTTTCCAACATTACTACGACCGACAAAGACTACCTCACTATTTGTCAAAGGCCAATCACTATCAAGCTTTGAACTTTTAATAAAGCTTATCATTATTTGACGAAAGCCTCTTTAATCACTTGGTCAACGCGCTCAACTGGAATGAACTTAATTGCCTCTTTAACTGTTTCTGGCACTTCGTCTAAGTCCTTGATATTGCCCTTAGGGAAGACGATAGTATCAATTCCTGAACGATGAGCAGCTAAAGATTTTTCT
>CALBGK010000205.1 GCA_937893115.1 uncultured Erysipelotrichaceae bacterium
CGATTAGCATCATCGATATTTAAACCCAATACCTGAGATAAGTGCCAAGAAATAGCTTCTCCTTCACGATCCGGGTCGGTCGCCAAGTAAATATTAGATGCATCCTTTGCGTTCTTCTTTAAATCGGATACTAATTGTTTTTTATCTTTTAAGATGGCATAGTCAGGCTTGAAATCATTTTCTATATCGACACCAAGTCCACCTTTAGCTGTAGTCAAATCACGGATATGGCCAAGTGAAGATACAACCTTATAATCTTTTCCTAAATATTTTTCTATCGTTTTCGATTTTGATGGCGATTCTACAATAACTAAATTCTTCATATATTCTTCCTTTATTTTCTATATAAGCACTATAGCTTATTTAATTTTATTATTCAATTATAAAACAATCATTTGTGCTCCCTCTTGAATGAGCATATTACAAGCTTCTCCCTCTGAATCAAAGATGCGATAAGGCAAGGCATAGACGTCTCTATTTAGATCCATGGCATGTTTGACCGTAGTCATCGTACCGCTTTTGACGCTCGCCTGCATGACATATAATTCTCTTCCCAAAGCCGCTATCATGCGATTGCGTATAGGAAAGTGATGTTTTAAAGGCGGGGTTAACCCAGGATATTCAGATAGTATCAAATGCTTCTTTGAACATTCCTTTATAAGCTTTTCATTTTGTCTTGGATAATAATAATCAATGCCAGAGCCCAAGATGCCAATAGTCCTTTTGGCATGAAAGTGTGCGATAGCATCAATACCTAGAGCTAAACCAGAAATAATAACTAAGTTTTGTTCATTTAATTTTTCAGTTAATTTGATGGTTGCTTCTTTGGCATAATCTGAGGCAATTCTCGATCCGACGATAGCTGCTTTATCCTCTTTTAACAATGATAAATCCCCCTTGTAGTAGATGACCAAAGGAGGATAGTGAAGCAACGAGAGTTCTTTTGGATATTCAGCATCTAAGATAGTTAGACAATTATGGATATCAAGTCTTTTATAGTCTTCATCATCTTTGATAGCTTTAATTATCCTTGCATACTCTCCCTTATATTTATAACTATAATATATGATCTGTTCACGCTTTAACGGATATTTCATCACTATATCATTGTAAGTAATAATCCAAAATCCTATAAATTAATATATTTCTTACAAGGATTATAAGATAAGCGATAAATATCTAATAGACCATATTCTTCCAACAGTTCAAGATGTCTTTTAGTAGGATAACCCTTGTGTTTATTAAATTCATATTGAGGATAGAGAATATGATATCCTTCCATGATGCTATCACGTAAGACCTTAGCTAGAATACTAGCTGCCGCAATAGAAATGCTTAAAGCGTCACCCTTGATGATGGGATGAGTTTCCTTATCAACTTCTATAGGCATAGCATCGGTCAGGATGATATCAGCTTCAAAAGACTTGGCTAATTCACTCATCGCCTTTTTGGTAGCTTGATAGATATTCAATTCATCTATCTCTTGTGGAGATACTATTTTAAACTCATAGTGAATGGCATTATCGATTATCTCTTTAAAAAGACGTTTACGCTTAGAAGCTGATAATTTTTTAGAATCATTGATCTCTTCATTTACATAATAAGGCTTAAGGACACAAGAAGCGACGACCAAAGGCCCGCATAAGGGTCCTCTTCCTGCCTCATCGATACCCATAATTAGTTTAGGCCAAGACTTATTTTCAAATTCATTCAACATAGTCCCAAGTAATCTTCCCTATATTATTGTTGCGCACATCTGCTAAAAACATATCATATGTCTTATCATAATCTATCTCGCCACCACTTTTTAGCCACTTTTTAGACAGAGCTATCTCA
>CALBGK010000206.1 GCA_937893115.1 uncultured Erysipelotrichaceae bacterium
ATATCACCAGCCATTAATCCGCCTTGTTCAGCAGGTGAATCTTTAAGCACACGCATGATAGTTGTCACATCATCTAGTTGTATGTAGCTAATACCAATACCAACAATATTCATATTGATGCTGCTATTAAACTCATCATAATCCTCTACTGACATATATGAAGTATAAGGATCATGTTCAAAGCTTGTCATACCATAGAAGGCATTATCTTCTAATACTTGATTTAAATCTTCATAATCATTGCCATAGAGCCAAAAGCTATCCATATATCTTTCAATCTCTTGAAATTTCTTATAGATATTAGTGCCATCGCTATCTAAACCATCATCCAAAGATGAAGCAGCTATACCAATTAAGATACCCAGAACCAAAAAGAGAACGGCTAAAACAGTGACAAAAATGCCTCTTTTCCTTTTTTCTTTTCTTTCTTTTATCTCACTAGATAAAGGTTGTTTCTTCAATTTATAAACTACTTTTTCTTCTTCCATAACTTCCTCTATATATAAAGTCCCTTATTAACAGGGACTAATTATTAAGCTCCGAAATATAATTCTGGACGGAGACGACATGGTGCACCAACACCATTTTCACATAGCCTATCCAAGGCATAACTACCCCATCCACAGTTAAAACCTAGGGTATAATCGCGAAGAAGATAATCATTTTGAATATCCGACATATCACCTTCACCTAGATAGTATAGTTCAATATGACAATGTGGACCAGAAGAGTTGCCACTGCTGCCAACTCTACCGACATAGTCTCCCTCAGATATCGTTCCTACACCCGTAGGGGAACCCTGTTGCAAGTGGAAGAATGATACACCGTAGACTCTATTTTGTGCAGATACTATCATGATTACCTGATTGCCGCCTGCATAGACACCACCGATATTAGCACCACAACCACTGCCTAGATAACCAGTACTTGGACATCCATCAGCCGACAAGATGACAACACCATTAGCTGGCGCATAGATTTCAGTTCCTGATGATACGGCATAGTCGACACCTAAGTGGACGCCACCACCAAATGAAGCTGGATAATACCAGGTTCCAGCGCTGATAGAAGCACCTGGTACTGGTGAATATAGACCGGCAGATGAAGGGATATTGGAAATATCGCCAATCTGATCTAAAATATCTGAATAATCTTGTTGCACATTATCAATCTCATTTTGAACATCTTCAATCTGAGCCTGTATCTCATCCGCCAACAATTGATATTTTTCCTCGATCTGATAATAATATGCCTGACTATCTTCTAGTTCTTTTCTCTTGGAGTCCAGGGAACTTCGGCTTTCATCCAACTTCTGTTTATCACTATCTAATTGTTCAATGACCTCAATTAATTCTTGTCTATCTTCTTCATCCTTAGACATGACAGCTTCAACGCCATAGCTTCGGCGCATCAAGTCTTCAAAACTACTAGAGCCTAGTAAGAAGTCAAGATAGGTATTAAAATGCATGGTCTCTTGAGCGTCACGCATTCTTTCTAAAACACGTTGATTTAATTCTTCAACTAGAACTTCGTTTTTTTCTATATCTTCTTGTAAAACAGTAATTTGGGCTTCTAGTTCGCTTATCTCTGCTGTTAGTGTTGCGATTTGAGCACTCAAACTATCGGCCTGAGTCTTAGCTTCATTGGCTATTTGGACAGCACTATCATATTCATCTTCTAGATTGCTCAAAGCATTTTCTAGCTCATCAAGAATATTTCTATTCTCTTCTAAAAGATAAGCACGATAGGCATCACATTCCTCGGACTGCACACCATCACAATGAGCATCCCAATATTCTCTATCTGAATAATCTTCCGCCCTCACTTCAAATAACATGAATGGCATACACAGCACTAAAAGACTCAACATCAACTTTCTTTTCATCGTCTCACCCTCAAATACTTACATACGCTAATATAGCTTCCTAAGAATCCTACTACGACACCAATACCGAGTAGAATGAGCGACATATATAATACAAAAGGATATGGAGCGACTAGATTAAAGGCTCCAAATAGTGAACCATCTAAACTGTCAAAAATTAAATAATAGACAGCGACAGTCAATATGATAGGTATTAAAGAACCCATGGTGCCGATGATGACACCTTCAACTAAAAACGGTGCACGAACATAGCCATTCTTGGCGCCGACATTGCGCATGATCCAGATTTCATCACTACGCGATGCGATAGTAATCTTAATTGTATTGTAGACAAGATAAGTCGCAAGTAAGCATAAAGCGATGACTAGGATTCCACCAAAAATGCGCACATTGGCAAAGATGTTAACTAATGTATAAGTATTAGTACCACCATCATAGACGCCATAGACGCCATTGATAGAAGATAATTCTTCAGTTATCTCGCTGATGGCTAAGCCTTCATCAACGCCAACTAAGAAGACGTCATGGAAAGGATTAGAATTTCTATATTGTTGGTAGAACTCCCTTTCCTCTTCCCCTTGCATATTGGCATAATAATCAAATTCTTGTTCCTTAGTGCGATATTCAACCGAACTTATGCCTTCTATCTTCCATATCTCTTCTTCGATATTATTTAAGTTCTCTTCGCTTTCAGCTTCATAATCCACTGATACGACAATACTGATAGAAGATTCAATATTGGTAGTTACGGCTTGTAAATTCCAAGTCAATACACCAAATACTGCAATTAATACTAAGGTTATGGTAACAGCACTTATCGAGGAGATAGCCATTCCAAAGTGACGTCCTACCCCAATAAATCCTTCTTTGACATGTCTTGCAAAACGATGAAACATCAGATAATTCCTCCCTTAGCTAAATCAGCGACAATATGGCCATTATCGATGGCAATGGTGCGCTTTGGATGGTGCCTAATTATCTCTGTATCATGCGTTACAATCATGATAGTCGTCTTTTCTTCTCTATTTATCTTTTCTAAAAGGCGAATAATTTCATCACTCTTTTTAGGGTCCAAGTTACCTGTCGGTTCATCAGCTATTAATATTTTTGGTCTATTGGCAATAGCTCTAGCGATGGCTACACGCTGTTGTTGACCACCTGATAGCTGTGATGGAAAGGCATTAGACTTCTCAGAAATGTCAACTAATTTCAATACTTCTCTCACACGCTTACGCAATTCATCTTTTGACGCATCAACAACTTCAAGCGCATAAGCTACATTCTCAAATGTCGTCTTGCGTGGCAAGAGTCGATAATCTTGAAAGACAACACCAATATTACGACGATATAGAGGAACTTTTGAATGTTTGAGCTTACCCACGTTGATATCTTGAACGATGACATCACCTGATGTAGGTACCTCTTCACCATTTAAAAGTTTGATAAGAGTTGACTTACCACTACCGGTAGGTCCTACTATATAAACAAATTCACTGTCTTTAATCTCTAGATTAATATCATATAAGGCATTAGTACCATTCTTATATGTCTTATATACATTTTTTATACTTATCATCCTATCACCTCCAACAATTATATCATATTTATTTTCTTAGATTCTCGCTTCAAAAGAAAAACCTTCACCGTGAACCTCCTGAACATCCTGGACAATCAAAAAAGCATTTTCGTCATGACGCTTAATTATCTTTGTAAGGGTCTGATATTCCGAATCAGCAATAACTACTAAAAGAACCGGTCTATTGATGCCAGTATATCCTCCCTTAGCTTCTAAAAAAGTGGTCCCTCTGTTCATTTCAATATGAATATCATTAGAAATGGCCTCATTTTGTTCGGATATTATTTCAATGCTCTTAGCATTTTTAGCTCCAAAAGTTATTGCTTTCGATATTGCTTGGCCAGTAACATAAACCGAGACCAAACCTATCAATACCGCTTCAATGCCATATATCCAAAGGCCAAATAAAACAGTCAGTCCATCAGTTACCATGACACATTTCGATAAATCGAAATTAAAATGCTTTTGACAAATTAGTGGCGGAATATCCATACCGCCAGTTGATGCTCCCTGTCTAACCACTATACCTATGCCAATTCCACCAAGCAAACCTCCATAGATAGCCGCTAAGATAGGGTCGATAGAGATAGGCGATAATACCTTAGGCAGTATCATGATGAAAAACGGATAAATTAACGTGCTCAAAAATGTAGTTATGGCAAAGCGTTTCCCCAAGAATATAAAACCAACAATAAATAAAAGGGTATTAAGAATTGATATGATCAATTCAGGATCTAAAGGCACAAAGGGCTGTATGAGTATGGCTATACCAGCTACACCACCTGATAAAATATCGTTTGGCAATATAAATAAACTGACAGCTACAGCCAATATAAAATTGCCTAAGGCAATTAATGAGAATTCTTTTAAATATTTTTTCATGTACTTATTATACCTAATTTAGAGCTTTCATTGTAGTTGCTTATGTTATAATTTAGAAAAGAGGTGATTAACTATGAAGCTTATATTAGCAATCGTTTCAAATGATGACAGTAGCTCAGTTTCTACCGCATTAAACAAAGAAAATTATCAAGTTACTAGACTCGCAACAACCGGAGGATTTCTAAGAGCAGGTAATACTACTTTAATCATCGGTACTGAAGATGAGAAAGTTAGCAGAGCAATTGAGATTATCGGCAATGAGTCAAAGAGAAGAACTGAAATCGTTCCATCAACCGCCGCATATGATATCGGTCGCTTCGCTTCATTCCCAGTAGAAGTGCAGGTCGGTGGAGCTACAATCTTTGTGATTAATGTTCAGGAATTCTACAAATTATAATCGTTCTAATAGCGATAAAATGGAGCTCATAGCTCCTTTTTAAATTGGCATATACCATTGAAATATTAAAATGTCCTTATAAGATACCTATATAGAAAAAAATAAAGTCCTATTTCTTTATAACAGAAACATAGATAAGGGAATAATATTCAAATAGTATTGTTAAATTTGTGATATCTTCAGCAATAAGCTTCTGAGATAGTTTTATAATCTGTCGGAATATAAAATCACCTTTTGAAGCAAAGAATATTAAATATATCAAAAGTAATCCATTCTATAATATCCAAATTCAAAAACAACATTATACATGTTATTTTATAAGAACTTTCAAACAATTTATTTGATGTCTCTCTATGCTTTTTTAAGCAAAATAAAAGAGCTACCTTAGTAGCCCTCTTGTTTATCAATCTTTTAACTTAGATTAGTTCAATAGATGCAACAGGTGCATTATCGCCACGTCTGTAACCTAATTTAGTAACACGTGTATATCCACCATTGCGATCTTTGTATTTAGGTCCTAATTCACCAAATAGAACCTGTAAAGCTGTCTTACCTTCGCTGTTTTCTACATTACGTACATAGCTAGCAGCTAATCTTCTTGCGCTTAGACTATCTTCCTTAGCGATAGTGATCAATTTTTCAACAACAGCCTGAACTTCTTTAGCTTTCATTTCTGTTGTTTGAATCTTTCCTTTTAAAATCACTTCGGTAGATAAGTTTCTAAGTAATGCTTTTCTATGGTCAGCAGTACGACCTAATTTACGATTATGCATTGTCCTTCTCCTTATACTTCTGGTGTTTTAAATCCTAGGCCTAAACCAGCTAATTTTTCCTTCACTTCTTTAAGTGACTTCTTGCCTAAATTACGAACTCGAGACATTTCTTCTTCTGTCTTTTGAGTTAGTTCCTCAACTGTAACGATATTCGCTCTCTTTAAGCAGTTGTAACTGCGCACAGTCAGGTCTAAATCTTCGATAGACATATGAGTAGTCTTGGTATCTACTTCAGCTGCCTTATCTTTTACTGAGCTCTCAGCGCTCTCGCCCTTAGGATCAAGTGCCTTTAGAAGTTCGAAATGATCATTCAGGTATTTAGCTGCTAGAGCTATTGATTCTTCTGGTTTGATTGAACCATCTGTCCAAATTTCCATAGTCAGAGCATCATACTTAACATTCTGACCAACACGAGTAGGTTCAACATTGAAGTTTACTTTTGTAACTGGGGTATATATTGCATCAGTATAGATAGTGCCAATACCCATTGATGAATTCTGATATGCACGTTTATTTTCATCGGCACTAACATATCCACGACCACTTTTTGCTCTTAATTCCATATCCAATTTACCACCCTTATCTAGATGAGCGATAACTAATTCAGGATTAAGAATTGAAACGCCAGTAGGCAATTCAACATCTCCTGCTGTTACAGTACATGGACCAGTAGCATTAATACGTAAAGTATATGATTCATCATTTTCAACCTTAATAATTAGGTTTTTTATGTTCAGAATCATCATAGAAACATCTTCTTTAACTCCCTTGATTGAAGAGAATTCATGAAAGATATTATCAATTTTAATTGAGTACACTGCAGCACCTGGTAAAGATGACAACATAACTCTTCTTAAGGCATTGCCTAAAGTTGTGCCAAATCCTCTTTCAAGTGGTGATATCAAAAACTTACCATAAGTATCTGACTCAGTGTTTGAATCAATAGTAAATTTTGGTCGTTCGAATTTTTGCATATGTTCCCTCCTTATTAGCCTCTAGGCTTCTTTGGTGGACGACATCCATTGTGTGGAATTGGAGTAACATCATTGATAGCTGTAATCTCAAGACCAGCAGTTTGAAGTGCTCTTACAGCAGCTTCTCTTCCTGGACCAGGTCCCTTAACATTAACTTCAACGGTCTTCATTCCGTGGTCCATAGCAGTCTTACCAGCTGCTTCAGAAACTAATTGTGCAGCATATGGTGTAGACTTACGAGAACCTTTATAGCCAAGAGCTCCAGCACTTGACCATGCAATTACATTACCTGCTTCATCAGTAATGGTAACGATTGTATTATTGAATGTTGAATGGATATGAGCGACACCCTTAGCAACATTCTTCTTTACACGTCTTTTGCGTGTTCCTTTAGCTTGTGCCATATTATTCACTTACCTTTCTTGTTACTTCTTCTTATTTGCAACAGTACGACGAGGTCCTTTGCGAGTACGTGCATTAGTCTTTGTTCTTTGT
Organism: uncultured Erysipelotrichaceae bacterium; assembly: GCA_937893115.1. GTDB lineage: Bacteria > Bacillota_I > Bacilli_A > Erysipelotrichales > Erysipelotrichaceae > CALUZH01. The sequence continues at coordinate 6,983 of CALBGK010000206.1, forward strand.
CCACGTACAGGAAGACCCTTACGATGTCTCATTCCACGGTAACATGCAATTTCCATTAAACGTTTGATATTTAATTGGGTTTCTCTTCTTAAGTCACCTTCAAGTTTATAAGCATCTAATGTTTTA
>CALBGK010000207.1 GCA_937893115.1 uncultured Erysipelotrichaceae bacterium
ACATGATTATGTTTTTAAACAAATTCCAGTCATCATGTTGACAGCTAAGACTAGTGAATATGATAAGGTCTTAGGCTTAGATGAAGGAGCAGATGACTATGTCACTAAACCATTTGGCATTATGGAATTAGTAGCGAGGATAAAAGCGGTTTTACGTCGTTATCAAAAGCTAAATCAAGCCGAAGATATGCACTATAAAGATTTGTCTGTCTCATTCACTAAACATACAGTTAAAGTCAAAGATAAGAATATTGTCTTGACGAGAAAAGAATTTGATTTATTATGCTTACTCTTATCTAAACCAGAGAGATGTTTTTCTAGAGAAGAATTATTAGAAGCAGTATGGGGCTATGATTTTATCGATTCTTCAAGAACGGTCGATGTTCATATTCGTATGTTGAGATCTAAGCTTGAAGAAGCCGGTGACTACATCAAGACGGTTAGAGGAGTGGGCTATAAAATAGGGGAAGAATTATGACAAATAAGATATTTAAACATATCATTCTGTCAGTAGTAGCTTCTACGATTGTCATTATAGGGCTCTTTATGTCTGTTCTATATAATTATTTTGGTGATCAGATCAACAATATCCTCAAAAATGAGACCACATATCTCGTCCATGCCTATGAAAACGAAGGAATTAGTTATTTTGAATCATTGAATTCTCATGATAGAATTGCGCTGATTGATGCGGAAGGAAATGTTTTATACGATAATAGAAGTAGAGAAAATAATGATAATCATCTAAATAGAGAAGAAGTAATTGCGGCCTTGACTTATGGTGAGGGTTTTGCCACTAGGCGCTCAGATACTATTGGACAAGAGAGTATTTATTATGCGACCTTGTTGAGTGATGGCAATATCCTTAGAGTTTCAACTACTAGGAAAACCATCTCATCTTTATTATTAGGCATGTCTTCACATATCTTCTGGATTATTGTATTAGTGGTCATCATTGCCTTCTTATTGGCGAAAAGAGCTAGTGAGAAGATAGTCAAACCTATCAATAGTATGGATATCAACCAAGATAAGATAGCTTGTTATCACGAATTACAGCCACTAGTAAATAAGATTCAGAGTCAAAATATTATCATCAATGAACAGATTGGGGAACTTCGTAAACGAGCTGAAGAATTTACTTCTATCACTGAGAATATGCAAGAAGGTCTCATAGTGATCAATCGCAAAGCAGAAGTATTATCTTTCAATAACAGTTCTATTCGCATCTTTAAGACACAGAATATTCAAGATAAACAAAGTGTTTTCCAATTCTATCATGCAACTAATTTTATCGATGCGGTCAATCTGGCTCTTGAGGAAAATAAGGTGCAGAATTTACGCATAGACTTAGATTATAAGGTCTATCAAATATTGATATCACCAGTCAATCAAAATGGTCTAGTCGAGGGTGCCGTAATCTTGATTCGCGATGTGACAGAAATTGAAAGACAAGAGAAGATGCGTCGTGAATTTAGTGCCAATGTATCGCATGAATTAAAGACACCTCTAACTTCTATCTTAGGCTTTGCGGAAATAATGAAAAATGGCATGGTTGATAAAGAAGATGTCAAGGAGATAGCTAGCGATATCTATAATGAAGCTAATCGCTTGATCAATCTCATCAATGATACTATTCATCTATCATCTTTAGAAGATAATAATATCGCCATGTCGATGAGTGATTTTAAGTTGTCTGAATTAATAGAAGACATCTTCCATACACTTGATAAGTCAGCTAAGAAGATGAATATTGAACTTAGACATAAAGCTAATGATATTAGTTATCATGGCATAGAGAGTGTCGTTGAAGAAGTCATCTACAATCTTTGCGACAATGCGATTAGATACGGCAAAGAAAATGGTTATGTAGAAGTTAGTACGAGTGAAGATGAGGAAAATGTCATCATCAAGGTAGAAGATAATGGTATAGGTATACCTTATAGCGACCAATCGCGAGTATTTGAACGCTTTTATTGTGTCGATAAGTCTCATTCTAAGAGTTTAGGGGGAACTGGCCTAGGTTTATCTATTGTTAAACATGGAGTTCTTTTACATGGCGGTAATATTGTTTTGACATCAAAAGTCAATTTAGGCAGTACTTTTACTATCACATTGCCAAAAAAGAAAGATATAGAATAAGAAAAAATAGTAATAGTTAGATAGTTTGATAGCTATTACTTTTTTTAAAATGAAGTCTTGATAGATTGAAAGGGCTTTCTCATTAATCTAAAAATGTGTATAATGAAAATATAAAGGGAGTAAAGTAGGGGAATAATGATATGAAACAAAGAAAAATGGTAGCTATGATTCTTGCTGGAGGTCGTGGCTCTCGACTTTTTGACTTGACTAAAAAGGTAGCTAAACCAGCTGTTCACTTTGGTGGTAAATATCGCATCATCGATTTTGCCTTATCCAATTGTGCTAACTCCTATATTTCTACGGTGGGAGTACTTGTCCAATATGAGTCAGTATTACTAAACTCATATGTTGCCCGTGATCATCTTTGGGGCTTAGACAGTGCTGGTGGTGGTGTTTATGTCCTTCCGCCTAGAGAAAAGGATGATACTGGTTTTGGTCTATATCAGGGTACGGCGGATGCTATTTCGCAAAATCTCGACTTCTTAGACCAAGAAGAGGCTGACTACGTTTTAGTATTGTCAGGTGACCATATCTATAAGATGAATTATGAAAAGATGTTAAAGAAACATATCGAGACAGGAGCTGACGCAACTATTGCTGTCATTAAGGTTCCAATGCGTGAAGCTAGCCGTTTCGGTATTATGAATTGTGATGAAAATGATAATATAATCGACTTTGAAGAAAAGCCTGCAAAACCTAAATCTGATCTTGCTAGCATGGGTATATATATCTATAGCTATAAAACACTTAGAAAATACTTAGTTGAAGATGCTAAGAATCCAGATTCTAGCCATGACTTTGGTAAGGATATCATTCCTGCTTATTTGCGTGATGGTTTAAAATTACAAGCTTATCGTTTTGATGGCTATTGGAAGGATGTCGGAACCGTCGATAGCCTTTGGGAAGCTAATATAGACTTATTAGACCACAGTTCTAAGTTAGATTTATTTGATCCTAGTTGGAAGATTTATACTGATGATGCCAATACATGCCCACAATATATAGGTGAAAATGCCAAGATTAATAATGCCTATATCACTCAGGGTTGTATTGTTGATGGTGAAGTTATTCACTCTGTCTTATTTACCGACGCTGAAGTTAAAGCTGATGCCAAGGTCATCGATTCAGTTGTCATGAATGGCGCTACTGTTGGTAAGGGTGCCAAGATTACTAGATGTTTGGTGATGGATGATGTCAAGATTCCTGATGGCATGGTACTAGGTGATAAGGATTCAGAGAAAATATTATTAGTTACTAGACAAGTCGTTAGTAAGGCAGGTGAAAAATAATGTCTAAGGTTTTAGGTATCTTAAATTTTGAATCTAGTGAAGCTACAGTTGGTGGTTTAAGTGATTTTAGAACAATTAGTGCCGTAAGTTTCTTGGGAAGATATCGTATCATGGACTTCATGATGTCTAATTTTACCAATTCCAAGATCGACGATATTCAAATCTATATCAAAAATTTCCCACGTTCAATTATTGAACATGTCCAACGTACTAATTACAATATTAACTCTAAACGTGGACGCATCCATATCCTTCATGGTGAAAAGCCATTCTTGAGCGATTTTTATAATAATGATGTTGCTTCCTTTGCAGCTAATATGCAATATATTGAAGATAGTAGTGCTTCATATGTCATTGTTGCTCCATCACACTTCGTCTATATCCAAGACTTCAGTGAGATGCTAGAATATCATATTGCCAACAATAATGACATTACTATTCTCTATCAAAATTGTAGTAATGCCAAAGAGAATTTTATCATGTGTGATAGTTTGGCTCTCGACAGTGATAAATATGTCACTGGTTTTGCGACTAATATGGGTAAGTATAAGAGCCGTGATATCTCTTTAGAGTGCTATTGTTTATCTAAGAGCTTATTTATTAAATTAGTCAAGAGAGCTCAAGAGACATCAAGCTTATTCTGGTTTAAGAATGTCATCGCTGACTGCATCGACGAGTTAAAGGTTCAAGCTTATCAACATCGCGGTTATGCTTCTTGCATCAACTCATTAAAGGCTTACTATGATACTAGTATGCAGATGCATGAAAAGAAAGAGTTACATGAGATGATATCTGATGAGTGGCCAATTTATACGATGACTAACGATTCATGCCCTACTCTTTATCGCAATGATGGAGCAGCAACTAATTCTATTGTCGGTAATGGTTGCGTGATAGAAGGCACAGTTATCAATAGTGTCATTGGCCGAGGAGTTGTAATTAAAGAAGGTTCTGTAATTAAGGATTCTGTTATTTTACCAGGAGCCTTCATCAATAAAGATGTACACATTGAAAATGCCATCGTCGACCGTTATGCCATTGTCACTCATGTCAAGGAGATTAAGGGTACTAAAGAAAATCCTGCTTATGTAAAAAGAAGGGATAGAATCTGATGAGTACAAAATTATTATTTGTCAGTTTTGAATCATTGCCTTTTGTCAAGACCGGAGGATTGGCTGATGTCGTCTATGCCCTTCCAAAAGCAATAGACAAGAGAAAGTATGAAGTGCGTGTCGTAATGCCTCTTTTCAAAGTGATTAAGGAACACTACTATGATGGACTTACATATCTTGACCATATCTATGTGCACAGCGGTATGATTAATGAAGAAGCTAATGTCTATTCCTATGTGAATGAAGGAATAGAATATCTATTTATCGAAAATGATACCTTCTTTAATCGTGATGGAGTCTATGGTTATGACGACGATGCCGCAAGATTTTCTTTCTTTAATGTTGCTGTCTTAGAGATGATGATTAAATTAGATTATTATCCTGATATCTGTCATGAGCATGATTATCATACAGGTGTTTTACCTGCTCTATGTAAGATTAGATATAATGCGATAGAGAACATTCGTCGCATTAAACATATTTTTACTATTCATAACTTAGCTTATCAAGGCGTCTATGACAAGAAGATATTATTTGACCTTTTAGCCTTTGAATATCGCTATTATGAAGATGGTTCTTTGCGTTTTAATGATTGTTGTAACTTCATGAAGATAGCTATTGTCTATGCTGATATTGTCACAACTGTCTCCAAGACCTATGCCTATGAGATACAAACTGGCGAGTATGGTGAAAATCTCGATGTCATCTTACAATATCGTCGCGAAGACTTATATGGTATTGTCAATGGTATAGACACCGATTTATTTAATCCATCAACTGACAATATAGCTAAGAATTATACTATCAAGACTGTCAAGGAGCGCAAGGTTGAAAACAAGCGTTCTCTACAATATGAACTTGGACTGGAAGACAAGCCAGATACCTTACTTGTAGGTATGATCTCTCGTTTGACTTGGCAAAAGGGACTTGATTTATTAGTTAATGCCCTACCTAGAATCTTACATCGTGATGTACAGGTTGCGATACTAGGAAGTGGCGAATCACGATATGAGTACGCTTTAAAAATGATGGAAGAGCGTTATAAACATAAGGCTGTCTACTATTGTGGCTACAACGAAGCTTTGGCTCATCGCATGTATGCTGGGCTTGATATGCTCATCATGCCATCACTATTTGAACCATGTGGTATCTCGCAACTTGTAGCTATGCGCTATGGAACATTACCTCTAGTTAGAGAGACTGGTGGTTTAAAAGATACAGTAGAACCATTAAATGAATATGCTAAGACAGGTAGAGGCTTTAGCTTTGGACCATTTGATCAATATGCCTTTGACCATGTCTTTGATTATGCTTATGATCAATACTACTATCATAAAGATAATTGGGATATGTTGATACATAATGCTATGTCATACGATGTGAGCTTTAAAACATCAGCTAGAGAATATGAAAATCTCTATCAAAAATTATTAGAAAGATAGCATGAAGAATTACGACAAGTTTTTTGCGGGAGAAGAATTAGAAGCCTATAAATTATTTGGAGCTCATAAATACGGAAGTGGGGTTGAATTCATCTTGTGGGCACCCCATGCCTATAAGGTTGAAGTGATATCCTCTTTTGATAATTGGAGCAAAGCGCATCCTATGGATAAGGTTGATTTTAGAGGTATTTGGTATCTCTATATCGACAATATCGAATTTATCTATAGCTATCGTTATCGCATCTATAAAGATGAATTTACTTATCACGATAAGATAGACCCATATGCCCTATATAGTGAGCTAAGGCCTGAGACTGCTTCGTGTATGTACGATTTAGACTATTATAAGTTTGATGATTATTATTATATGAACGATAGGCGTTTAAATTACGATGAAGCAATCAATATCTATGAAGTGCATTTAAATGGCTTTAAAAAGGGTGAAAAGGGCTTATATAGCTATAGACAAGCCAAGGATGAACTACTTCCATATGTGCTTGAAAATGGTTTTACCCACATCGAATTAATGCCTTTATTTGAACATCCATTTGATGGCTCATGGGGCTATCAAGCGACTGGTTTTTTTAGTGCTACTTCGCGATATGGTACTCCTTATGACTTGATGG
>CALBGK010000208.1 GCA_937893115.1 uncultured Erysipelotrichaceae bacterium
GTTTGTGCTAAAAATGATTACGCTCATGCCTTTTTGAGCGAACAGTTAAAAGATAAGACTTGTTTCAGGAAGTATTATGCAATAGTTAATGGTGTTATCGAGCATGATGAAGGAGAGATAAATGCTCCTATTGGGCGAGATCCTAACAATAGGCAAAATATGACTGTCACTCCCTTAAATTCGAAAAATGCCATAACTTTATTTAAGGTATTAAAACGTTTTGATGATTCGACATTATTAGATGTAGAACTTCTAACTGGTCGTACCCATCAGATAAGGGTTCATATGAAATACATTAATCACCCAGTATTAAATGATGCTAAGTATTCTAGAAAAGTATTGGATGACAGTGGCCAGTATCTACATGCCTACTATTTGAGTTTTATTCATCCTAAGACATTAGAAAGGATGTCTTTTAGTACCGATATGCCAGCTTATATGATTGAATATATAAATATGAAAGAAGGAAAATAATGGATAATACATATAAGATTACACAGCTTTTACATTTCTTTCTCACTAAATTTAATTATAAATCAGTCATTCTATCCCGTGTGCAAAAGGATGAAGTGTGGTTAGTAAATGGAGAAAATCAAACATATTCTCTCATTAGAATCACCACTAAATCTATTGAACAAGTCATCTATGAGAAAAGTAGACTAGATGAAAGCATAAACTTTTTAGTTAATAAACTTCGCCTAACAAGACATTCTTAGATATCCATATTGGTAAAGATATCATCTTGGATGATGAGGCCTATGACAGCATTGCCATCGATAGTGATTATTATGATGGCATTGATGTTTCTTTTGCATATCCTGGCATAAAAAACGTCGTACACGAGAGTAGTGATCCCGTGACTGAGACTAAGCAACTCATCGATGATATCAATGAGACAGTGGCCACAGCCAAGAAACAAAAACGCAATCTAAAAAAGATACCAATGATAGTTACTTATGTGACCATGGCTATCTGTGTCATTAATTTTATTCTCTCTTTCTTGTTACAGATGAATTATGATAGTGTCGCTTCAATGATAGTCATGGGAGCTGACTATAAGATGTTTACACTCGGTTTAAATCAATTCTGGCGTCTTTTGACATATGGTTTTGTCCACGGCTCTATCATTCATCTATTGATGAATATGTATAGCTTATATATCCTAGGCTCAGCCTTAGAAGAATCAATAGGTTCTTTAAAATTTGGCATTATCTTATATGGTTCAACTATCTGTGGAGCGTTACTAAATGGTATTTTATTAGATAATTCCATGATAGTAGGTCTCAGTGGCGGACTCTTTGGTCTTATGGCTATTTATTTAATCATAGCGTATAGAGGGGGATATCTTAGTTCGTACTCTTTACTACAGATTATCCTTGTTAATGTTACAATATCTTTTGTTGCTAATGTCGGTATCATTGTACATCTAGGTGGTTTTATCGCTGGTGTTATCTTTTATCTATTATTCTTTGATAGTAAGTCGAGAAGAAATCTCAGCATTTTATTACTAGTATTATATGTCGTAGGCATAGGCTTTAAGTATGTAACTAATCGTACTATTAGACCTATATATGGCGGAACTGACGCGGCGGTAGTTGAGATATATCACGGTTTAAATATGGACTTTTATGCTTCTAATATCGCCGAAAGACTCTATGAAGCATATTTGAGATAAGATGAAAAAAATTGTTTGGCTTATTCAACAAACTTATCATAGTGGTGGAACAGAGATGGTTTCTATCAATTTATTAAAGGAATTAAAGAAACTAAATTATGACTGTTTATTAATTTCTGTAGCTGCAAGACAAGATGAGAGTTTTTTCGATAGTTCTGACTTAGAAGTCACATCTTTAGATTTGCCAATTGAGGTATGTTGTTTTGATCGCTATCTTAAAGAATATCTTAATAAGCACCAATATTTTAAGGTGATAGGATTATCTTTACGATTGTTCTATCATTTCATTATTAAAAAGAATTATTACCGTAAAAAAATCCAAGTCATGACTTGTGAAGATGATATTATTGTCGCTTCTAGTTTAGATTCTTATCTTTTTGCGCCAAGCAAAAGAGAGGTCATCTTTCACTATCATTTTGATGCAAATGATTATTTGCATCCTTTTTTCAGGTTTATGATGAAGCTTTGTATCAAACCTAAACATACAGTTTTTTTAACTAATTTAGCTAGAGATAATATTGTGAAAGTTAAGCCAGAACTTAAGAATAAATCGTCAGTTATTCATAATCCTAGTCGTTTTAAAAGAGAGAAGATAGCTAGTCACGATAACTTAAATTTAATCTTTGTAGGACGTTTAGAGACTCAAAAAAATCCTGAACTATTAATTGAAGTATGTAAGGTTTTAAAAGAAAAAGCTTTTAATTATCATCTATATATTTGTGGAGATGGCTCTAAATATGCCAAGGTTAAAAAGATGATAGAAGATTATTCTCTAGTTGATGAAAT
>CALBGK010000209.1 GCA_937893115.1 uncultured Erysipelotrichaceae bacterium
TACTCGATGTCGTTTATGCTCATTTTGTGAAGGATGATTTTGGTTTGATCAATTTTGATTTTCAACCACTTTATGAATATCCAGAAAAGCATTTGATGAAAAGTGAGTGGGATAGTTATTATTTTGATTTAAATAGTGGACCAGTCATCTCTTTTTTGATGTCTAGTGCTAATTTCTTCTTAAAAGAATATCATCTCGATGGTTTGCGTTTTGATGCCATTAGCCATTTTATTTATCACCAGGGAAATAAAAATAAGGGAGAAAATGTCGAAGGGCAGGCCTTTATTAAACGTATCAACTTCATGCTTAAACAAATACACCCTAGTGCTATGCTGATAGCTGAAGATTCTAGTGATTATCCTAATGTCACTAAACCAGTACCTTATGGGGGTCTAGGTTTTGACTATAAGTGGGATTTAGGCTGGATGAATGATACGCTCAAATATTATAAGATGGACCATGAATATCGAAAGTATCATCACAATATGCTTACTTTCTCTATGGCTTATTTCTATTCAGAGCGTTTCTTATTACCTCTATCACATGATGAGGTAGTCCACTCTAAAGGAACTGTCATCGATAAGATGTTTGGCACTTATGAAGAGAAATTCCATTTATGCCGTAATCTATTTGTCTATATGTTTACCCATCCTGGCAAAAAGCTTAATTTCATGGGCAATGAAATAGCAATGTTTAGGGAATTTGATGAGAAAAAAGAGATGGATTGGTTCATGCTGAAGTATCCATTGCATGATTCCTTTGCCCGTTTCTTTAGAGATATGTGTCTCATCTATAAAAATCATGAAGCTTTTTATAAATATGACTATGATTATCGTTATTTTAAATGGATAGATGCCGACAACAATGCTCAAAGCATCTATTCCTACATCCGCTATGATGATAAGATGTGTTATGTAGTCGTTTTAAATATGATGCCGATAGCTTATGAAAATTATGTTATAGGTGTTCCATATAGCGGTACTTATACCGAGATTATGAATAGTGAAAAAGATATCTACAGTGGTTGCAACATGTGTAACTTTGAACCGGTGAAGGCTGTTAAAAAGCCTAAACATAATTTGGACTATTCAATGAAAATCAGAATTGCACCATTTGCAGCTATTATCTTTGAAGCTAAGCGAAAAAAACCGCGCCAGACTAATAAGAACACCAAAAAAGATTGATTTTAACTATATTTTTTGATATTATTTATAAGCATTACCAAGGAGGTTATATCAATGAGAGAAGATATTACATTCAAGTGTTCAGAATGTGGTGAAGAAAATTACATCGGTACAAGAAATAAAAAGAAACATCCAGAAAAGATGGAAATTAAAAAATATTGCCCTAGATGTAATAAAAAAACTGTTCATAAGGAGAAAAAATAAGCCGTCATGGCTTATTTTATATTTATATATGATAATCAAGCGTTTAATATTAGGACCTTTAGCGACTAATACTTACTATTTAGAAATAGATGGCGAAGTATTAATTATTGATCCAGCTAGTAAAAGTAAGAAATTATTTGATTTATTAGAGGGTAAGAAAGTTTTAGGAGTATTGTTGACCCATGGTCATTTTGATCATATCAGAGGGGTAGATGAACTCTATAAAGAATTTCATATGCCCATCTTGTTGCATGAAGAAGATATTTTCTTGGCTACTGATGAAGACCTATATCAAGAAAATATGAAGATGTTTGGCGTCTCTGGAAAGATTACTAGCCCCATCACAAGTATCCAAGAAGGAATAAAGAAGATCGGACCATTTGAGTTTGAAATCTATCATACACCAGGCCATACTATGGGCAGTGTCTTGTATCGTTTTAATGATGATTTATTTACTGGAGATACCTTATTTAAAGAAGGTGTTGGAAGGACTGATTTGGTCGGTGGCAGTAATCGATTATTAAAAGATTCCTTACATTTTATTAAAAGCCTTGATCCAAAACTTATTATTCATCCTGGTCATGACGAAGAGAGTACTTTAAGTCACGAATTTATGTACAATATTTATTTAAGACCCTAGTGGTCTTTTTTTATAGGAAATGAAATAAAGTATGTCAATAATGAAGTGAAGGAGGAAAAGGTGGAAAGACGTTTAAGAGCATTACTTAGACTAGCGGTATTGAAAGATGCAACAGATATTCATTTTACGCGTCGACATTATGATTTAAAGATAGAGATGCGTATTCAAGAGAAGATGTATGAAGTAAAAAAAGAAGCTCAAGATATGCGCTTATTAGCCTATATACAATATCTTTCAGGTCTTGATGTCGGTAATATTCTCATACCTCAAACGGGGCAATTTGAATATGAAGTCGATGGCAATATTTTATCTTTGCGCTATGCCGTCATAGCCAATGCCAACTTTACTAATGGCGTTTTAAGAATACTGAATAAAAAGATTAAATTAGACCCCTATAAATTATCTTTGATCGAATGGCAAAACAAGTGTCTGATTGAGGCTATTAATAAAGATAGTGGTCTCATCTTATTTTCAGGAGCGACAGGAAGTGGAAAGACGACGACTTTATATAGTTTGTTAAAGAGTGTTAAACAAAAGAAGATATATACCTTAGAAGACCCGATCGAAGTTGTAAATGATGATTTTGTCCAGATATCGATCAATGAGGCCATCGGTTTTGACTATGATGTAGGTATTAAGCAGATTATGCGCCATGATCCCGACATAATCATGATAGGCGAGATTAGAGATGAAAAATCAGCTAGGATGGCTATCAGAGCAGCTAACACCGGACACTTAGTAGTTAGCAGCATTCATGCCACTAGTGCCAGTGGTTCGATATCGAGAATGTTGGAACTAGGTGTGAGTCTCGATCAATTAAAGGATGTCTTACTCTTATTGAGTTATCAAAAAATGATTTATTCTAATACTCATAAAAGGTTGGTTCTCTATGAGATGATGCCTAAAGAAGATTTAGATTACTATTTTAAACAGGGAAGACATCTTAAGGACCATATCGATATCAACCAACAGTTGAGATACTTTGCCGATAAAGGAATAATCAATGAAAATACTCTCACGCAGAGAAGAGATATGTCTCGATGATTGGCGAGCCATTCATTCTTTATTAAATACAAACCTCCCCCTACAAGAATGTTTGGCCCTTATTGAAAATAAGAAAAATGCACATATCTTTAAGAAGATAATCACTGATTTAAAGATGGGCAAGGATTATGAAACTGTCTTAAAGCCATATATCTGTAAAGAGCTACAAAACACCTTTTCTTCTTTTATTAAAATATTGCCTCTCAATAAGGCCTTGAACTTAGCTTTAAATAGCTTTGATTATGAAAATGATAGAAATAAGGAGATTAGAAAGAACATCTTCTATCCGGCCTTATTATTTTTCTTCTCATTGACAGGTCTTTATCTATTTGAAGCCTATGGTCTCGATAGCATCTTTACTATTCTTAAATCATTTGAAATTGATACGCGAGCTTTTGAACTAATTAGAGCGATACTTAGGATATTTACTAATGCGATATATCTGATCACTATCGTTTTAATGTCTATCTTCTTGATATTTAAATCACGTAAGCGCATAGTTTATTTTTATATCTTATTAGTGCGTTACATGCCTAATTCACTATTAGAGACTTATTACAGCCAAGAGTTTATCTCGTTTTATCGCTTGACTTATCGCATGGGCTATAAGACCAAAGAAAGTATTGAGATACTTCGCTCACTTAAGGATAAACCGATAGTATCCTTCATAGCCTATCATGTGAAAGAGGCCTTTCTCGAGGGCAAGAATATGGATGAAGCTATGCATACAAAGTATTTAGATAATCGCGTCTCGGCCTTTATGAAGATAGCTATCTTGTCTAATGATTTTGATAATATGATAAATAACTATGTTGAATTTACAAAATTAGAACTGTTTAGAAAGATAAAATTTTATACCAAAGTAGTACAGACTTTTGTCTATCTTCTGGTAGGTTTACTCATTATTTTTATTTACCAAATCTTATTTTTGCCTATGCAGGCAATTGGACAGCTTTAAGGAGAATATAATGAAAAGAAAAGCATTTACATTACTAGAGATGATAGTAGTAGTGATGATCATATCCATCTTATTTTTGTTGACGGTGCCTAATGTTACCAAGGTTATTGAGTCGGTTGATAATAAGGCTTGTGACGCTCTGACTAAGGTCATCGATACGGCCATAGTCCAATTTAAGCTCGACTATGATACTATGCCATCATCTTTACAAGACTTAGTCAGTGGTGGCTATATCTCTGAGGAACAGACGACTTGTTCAAACGGTAAGGCAATTAGATTGGTCAATGGACATGCAACCTATGACTAAAAAGGCTTTTACCTTATTAGAGATGGTGGTGACAGTTTATATCATCACCATCTTTGCAAGCATCTCGTTTACTTCTTTTCCTAAGAATGATTACGCCCATTATTATTTCATGGATGAATATTTAAAGCTGCAAAGTGAGGCGCTAGTTAATAATGAAGCCAGGCAATTAGAGAGTGATTATGATTTTCAAAAGATGGTGCCTATTCGTTTTACAGCTGATGGGACAGTCAACATGGCTCAAACTTTAGTATTTGACTTCGCTAAGGTAATAATACATCTAGGTAATGGAAATATCAGTTATGACTAAGAAGGCTTATTTATTATTTGACGCCTTATTTATCATCATGATTATTGCCATCTTGTCTTCATCAGTATTGATGTTATATCGAAGTGTTAATAATTTTGAAAGAGGTTATATAAATTATCGCGAAGTATCTAATGAGCGTTTAGAATACGCCTTTAAAGAGATAAGACCATGCGTAAAAGAGGATTCAGCAAGTTAGAATTAGTGGTCACTGTCTATATTTTTCTTCTTTTATTGCCTTTACTTCTGAATATTTATAAGACCATCGCTAGCCTTAATTTTTACTATTATGATGTCTCTGGCAATATGAGCATAGTTCAGCTTAGGAAGATATTATTACTTTCGTATGATATTGAGGTGAATGATAATTATTTAAGTTTTAATTATCAATATAAAGATTACGAGATATATCTTGCAAATGACCATCTCATCATGACACCAGGAACGCAAATCATCTATGAAGATGTAGTGGATGCGACATTTTATATTGAGAATGATTGCATATTTTTAGAGATATTGAAGGATGAAAAGTATGAAAAAATATGTTTGACAAAAGCGGACGGCTTTTCTCTCGACACCTTTTTGGATGGCGATGATGGTAGTGATGAGCTTTCTTTTGATGTACCAGAATCATCTAAAGACAGCTATTGAAGTATACAATAATCTAAGAGCTAAAGAAGAAGTCTTCATTCAAGAAGCTGAGGTTGTATTATTTATGAAATGTGCCATTTTAAATAGTAGAGATATGCAAGATTTAAACTTAGATGGTTATGTACTTGATGTCTATCAAAATGGAAATACTTATCGTGTTAGCTACAAAGATATTGTCATCGACTTAGAGATAAACGAGGATAAAATATATGATTATGAACTTATTTCCTTTGACAATTAAGCATTTTACAGTAAAATAGAATGGGAAAATGAAGAGGTGAAACAATGATTATTGTAAATGACTTAAAACCAGGAACAACATTTGAAAACGAAGGAAATATTTATGTAGTATTAGATGTCGATCGCAACAAGACAGCTATGCGCCAGATGATTGTTAAAGTTAAAGTTAAGAATCTTCGCACAGGAGTAATTAACGAAATATCATTTACTGGTGGCGATAAGGTTGAACAAGCTATGATCGAAAAGAAGAAGATGCAATATCTTTACGATAGCGGTGACGCTTTAGTATTTATGGATAATGAGACATATGACCAAGTAGAAATTCAAAAAGATCGTCTGACTTGGGAAATGAACTTCTTAACACCTAATCTAGAAGTTGATATCCAGATGTATGAAAATGAAATCTTGGGCGTAATTCTACCAGATAAGGTTGAATTAGAACTAGTTGAATGCGAGCCAGCTGTTAAGGGTGATACAGCTACTAATGCACAAAAGAATGCAAAATGTGAAACAGGCTTAGAAATTCGTGTTCCTCTATTCATTGAAGAAGGAGAAAGAGTACTAGTTTCAACTGCTGACGGTAAATATTCAAGTCGTGCTTAAGGGATAATTATTATCCCTTTTTTTATTAACAAATCTTCATTTTGATGTTAAGATTTTAGTGTAAAACTTCAGGGCAAGGTGAAATTCCTGACCGGCGGTATACCCCGCGAGCCTTCGGGTTGAACTTGTGCGATTCAAGTGGCGACAGTAAAGTCTGGATGAAAGATAGTTTTTTTAAATATCATTCATGCCCAGAGAAGGTTACAAAACCTTTTTTCTTTTGGGAGGATTATTATGCAAAATAGGTTATTATCTACAAGAAACATGGCCAAGATTTCTATTTTGGCTGTCATCGCCTTCGTGCTCATGTACTTTGAGTTTCCACTGCCATTTATTGCTCCGCCATTTTATCAAATTGACTTCTCTGAAATACCTGTATTGATCGGTGGATTTGCGATATCACCTATGGCCGCTGTCATCATCGAATTATTTAAGAATTTATTAAATGTAATATTCCAGGGAACGGCAACGGCCTTTGTCGGCGAACTATCTAATTTTATCGTCGGGTGTGCCTTTGTGGTTCCAGCCAGTCTCATATATCGTCATCAAAAGACTAAGAAAAATGCCGTCATCGGCCTATCGGTTGGTGTTATTTCGATGGCTGTCATCGGCTTTATCTCCAATCTTTTCTTTGTTATTCCAGCCTATGTAAAATTTATGAATCTGCCGCTAGAGAGCATCATCGCTATGGCTAGCAACATCTTTCCTTTTATCGATTCAACATTTTTGCTCGTCCTTTGTTGCACGACGCCATTTAATTTAATCAAGGGCATCTTATCATCAGTCATTACCTTAGTAATTTATAAACACATATCACCTTTATTAAAGTGAGAAAATGCCCTTTTTATGCATATTTTAGCCCTATATAGTGTTTATTTTTAATAGTGGCTTTGTTATAATAAGTTATACGGAGGTTTTCTCATGGAAAGACAAACAAGAACAAAAAAATATTCTGATTTAAGAAATCAATTAGAGAATAATAATGAAGTAGAAGGTAAGACTGCAGATCTTTCAACATATGAAAATAAATTAAAGAGTGTCGAAGAGGCTTTAAAGGTGCCAACTGAAGAAGTTAAGGAAGAAGTGCCTGTTTCAGTGACAGAAGAAGAAGTTAAAGAACCAGAAATAACAAACGACAATCAACCACAAACTGTTGAAGAAATACAAGAAAACCTTAATGAAGATAATAATTCATCCGAAGACTTATTAGACTTATTAGATTTGGTATCTGAAGAAAGTACTGAGGAAGTTTCAATAGTAGAAGAAAGTCCTGTTCAAGAAACAGTAACTGAAGAAGTTAAAGAAGAAACAATTTCAAACGTCGAAGAAGCAGAAGAGACAGTAGTTTCTGCTCCTGAAGTAGTTGAAGAAGTTCAAGAGACTGAGGTAGCTGTTGAAGAAGTTTCTGAACCAGTGGTTGAGGAAGTTATTGAAGAGGCACCTCAAGCTGAGACAGTAATTGAAGAAGTACCTGTCGAAGAGAATACAGAAAAGGCAGTTGAAGTACAAACTTCAGGTGATGATTATTTAGAAAAGACTTTAGAAGAAGTTAATCAATACAATAAAGCTCAAGGCCTGTTGACTGCCGATGATGTTCCTGAGCGCATCTTGGGCGAAGTTCGTGGAACTACTGTTGAAGAAGTTAAAGAAGAAAGTGAAGATTTAAATAATACTGTCACTTTAGAAATTAAAAGAATCATAGCTTCAATGGAAGAAGAGCCACAGAGCGAAGAAGTAGTTGAAGAAGTCAAAGTTCAAGAAGAAGCTGCACAAGAGAGTAGCGATACAACTAATGTCGACTTAGAAAAATTATTCGCTACAGCTGGTATTTCTAAAGAAGCTGCTGAATTATTAAAACCTTATCTCAAGGCCGAGCCAGTTGAAGAGAGTCATGAAGTAGTCGCTCAAGCTATCGAAGTTCCTGAGATGAGTGAAGAAGAAAAAGAAATTGAGGCAGTGAAGATAGAAGAAGAGATTGAAAAGACCAAGGTTGATCTCTTGATCGCTGATAGTGACACAACTAAGGATGAAAAACTCTTAAATGATACTATTCCTTTCGTAATTGATACTAATGAAGAAAGCGAAGAAGAAGTTGTAGAAGAGGAAGAAGATTCGACGCCAAATAAGATATTAAATATAATTCTCATTGTATTGATTGTTGTATTATTGGCTGTATTGGGTGTTATTATTTATTGGATTCTATTAGCCCAAGGAATTCTATAATGAAAATAAATATCGCTATAGATGGACCTAGCGCCGCTGGTAAGAGCAGTATCGCTGATATTCTTGCCAGTAGGCTTTCTTATGTTCATCTAGACACGGGAGCCATGTATAGAGCTGTTGCTTACTATCTTATTCAAAATGGCATCAAACTCGATGACGAAGAAAAGATCGTCGCTGCTCTTAAAGATATTTCTTTAAAAATCAATGGTGATGGCAGAGTCTATATAAATGGTGAAGATGTCACTGATATGCTTAGAACAGAAAGTATTTCTTTAGCTGCCTCTGATGTCTCTAAATATGATGCAGTACGTAAATATCTAGTCTCTTTGCAACAAGAAATGGCTGCTAGTAAGGGTTATATTCTCGATGGCCGCGATATTGGCACAGTAGTGCTCAAGAATGCGGAAGTAAAGATATACTTGGTGGCAAGTAGTGAAGAAAGAGCTAAGCGCCGAGTTAGTCAAAATGCCGCTAAGGGCATTATCTGTGATTATGATAAAGTTCTTGATGATATTAAAAAAAGAGATTATCAAGATATGCATAGAGCGATATCACCTTTGACTAAGGCTCAAGATGCCATAGAAATAGATACATCTGACTTAACTATCGATGAGGTAGTTGACTATATTTTACAAATTGTAAATTCCAAACTAGCATAAAGGAGGATATTCTATTGATTGATGGAACAGTAGCAATCGTTGGTAGACCAAACGTTGGGAAATCAACGATTTTTAATCGTATTCTAGAAGAACGTGTTTCAATAGTTGAAGACTTGCCAGGCGTGACTAGAGATAGAATATATGGTGAAGCTTCATGGCTCTCTAAGACTCTTAGATTTATCGATACAGGTGGTATACAGATTGCTGATGTACCATTTCAAAAAGAGATTAAGGCCCAGGTAGATATTGCCATCGAAGAAGCCGATGTCATCATTTTTATCACTAATGGTCAAGAGGGTTTGACTAATGATGATGAATATATTGCTAAACTTTTACGCAAGAGTGGTAAACCAGTTATTTTAGCTGTCAACAAGATAGACGATTTTGACAAGATTAATAATATATATGAGTTTTATTCTTTAGGTTTAGGAGATCCTATTGCCGTATCTGGTTCGCATGGTATAGGAATTGGTGATGTCCTAGATAAATGTATAGAGAATTTACCTTTAAAGCCTAAAGATAATTATGAAGGCATGATAAAGTTTGCGATTATTGGTCGTCCTAATGTTGGTAAGAGTAGTTTGACTAATGCCTTTTTGAATGAAGAAAGAGTTATCGTATCTAATGTGGAAGGTACGACTAGAGATGCCATTGACACTGTCTTTAAATATGACGATAAGGCCTATGTTGTGATTGATACAGCTGGTATTAGAAAAAGTGGCAAGATATATGAAAATGTCGAGAAGTATTCTGTTTTAAGAGCTAAGGCAGCTATTGATAGAGCCGATGTAATCCTTGTGGTAATCGATGGAGAAAAGGGCATCATTGAACAGGATAAACATGTCGCTGGTTTAGCTCATGAAGCTTTAAAAGGTGTTATCATAGTCTATAATAAGTGGGATTTGATCGAGAAGAATGAAAAGACTATGGCCGAGACGGAAAAGAAGATCAGACAAGAATTTGCCTATCTTGACTATGCGCCAATAGCCTTTGTCTCAGCGATTAATAAAAAGCGAGTACACACTCTCTTCCCTCTAATTAATATGGTCTATGAAAATATAAATCTTAGGATTAAGACTAATGTCCTCAACGAAGTTATCTATGACGCTCAGGCAACCAATCCACCTAAGACTCATAATGGTAAAAGACTTAAGATTTATTATGCTTCACAGGTACAGGTTGCTCCTTGTGTCATAGTCTTATTTGTCAATGATCCAGAATTGATGCATTTCTCTTATTCGCGTTATATTGAAAATAAACTTCGTGAAGCCTTTGGCTTTGAAGGGGTTCCTATTCGCGTCATCGCTAGAAAGAAGGACAGCAAATGAAAGTTAGAATAATTGGAACCGGAAGTTGGGCTACTGCACTAGCTCAGGTATTAGTTGATAATGGACAAGATGTCTTATTATATGGCATATCTCAAGATGAGATTGATGATATCAATAATAATCATCGTAATGATAAATTCTTTGATGTCGATATAGCTGAGGGTATCAAGGCTAGTAATGATTTAAATATTATTAATGATGCTGATATCATCTTATTAGCTACTCCAGTTAAAGCTATTGAAGGAGTCATGAATCAAATATTAGAAATATTAGATCATCCTGTCTACTTCATCAATGTTTCTAAAGGTTTTCATCCTGAAACATTTGAGCGCTTATCTGTCTTTATTAAAAGAATGGCTAAGGATAAATGCTTAGATGTAATATCTTTAATTGGCCCTTCACATGCTGAAGAAGTAATACAGAGACTGCTAACGACAGTCAATAGTGTATGCGAGAATGAAGAAGTGGCAGCTAAGGTACAAGAACTATTTGCCAATCAATACTTCCGCGTATATCGCAATACTGATGTAGTAGGAGCAGAAATTGCAGCTGCATGTAAGAACATCTTTGCGATTGCCTCCGGCGTCTTACAAGGCTTGAATCAAGGTGATAATGCTAGAGCTGCTCTCATGACTAGAGGTTTATTTGAGATGACTAGATTTGGTTTATTCTTTGGTGGTAAAGAGTCAACTTTCCTAGGGCTTAATGGTGTTGGTGACTTGATAGTAACTTGTTCATCATATCATTCACGTAACTTCCAAGCTGGTCTAATTATTGGTAAAGATGATGATGCTACTATGTTTCTCAAAAATAATCAGAAGACAACAGAAGGCGTCTTAACTACTAAAGTAGTATATGAATTAGCGATGAAATATAATATCAATATGCCTATTACTGCTGAGGTATATAAGGTATTATATGAACATAAAAAGCCATCTTCAGCTATTAATGATTTGATGAGCAGAGAATTGAAAGCTGAGATGATTTAAGATATTAAGGCTGAATTTGATTCAGCCTTTTTATTAGAATAGCTATAATTTTCAGCATCTAATTATTAATTTTGATATTCCTATCTTATAAGGAATAGTTTTTGATGGAATATAGAATTATTGAAAAGGAAGCTTTCAATATGTAATTGTGAATGTCTCTTACGAATAATATACAAATTTTCTAAAAGGAGCTGGTGAATTGATACATATAATCGGGATCTTAACTACTAAAAATGACATTAGTGCTAATCTTGAAATAGTACCCATTAAAGCTTACACATGGACAGTCTTTTCAAATGAGGGGTTATTTCCTTGCATGCCGTGGCAAAAATCTATGCCAATAGTGAGATTTGGATACCAGTAATCAAAAAATAATTTTCCGCAATAATACAATTAAAAGGAGCTATTAGAAATGATTATTCATTCTTAATAGCTCCTTATAAATTTATCTATCTAATTGTTTCGCACTTTTCACCTTCACCATTTGATGTCCATCCGCAGACTTGAACACTTTGACCAGGAGTATAAGAGATAGTTCCTGAATAACTTGGTGAAGAGCTTTCGATGCTGGCAACTTCACTGCCATCCACTAAAATACGAGCGTAGTAGCTTGAAGCACCGATGACGGTAAATC
>CALBGK010000210.1 GCA_937893115.1 uncultured Erysipelotrichaceae bacterium
GACATGAGCAGGACAACGTTTATCGACAATATGAGCTATATATTCTTCTCTAAAATTCTTTAGGGTAGACAAGACTGGATTGGCAGCTGATTGGCCAAGACCACATAAGGAATTATTCTTGATGTGGTAGCAAAGCTCTTCCATCTCATCTAGTAATTCTAAAGTACCTTCACCCTTACATATCTTGGTTAGCATCTCTAGCAATCGTTTAGTACCGACACGACATGGCGTACATTTACCACATGATTCATCGACAATGAAATCAAGATAGAATCTAGCTACATCGACCATACAGTTATCTTCATCGAGAACTATCATTCCACCAGAACCCATCATCGAACCCTTTTCGATAAGATTATCGTAGTCAATCGGTACATCTAAGTCTTTCTCGGTTAAACAGCCACCTGATGGACCACCAGTTTGTACAGCTTTAAATCTCTTACCATCAGGACAGCCTCCACCGATATCATAGATTACTTGACGTAGAGTAGTTCCCATTGGAATTTCTACAAGTCCAGTATTAGTAATCTTGCCTCCTAAAGCAAAGACCTTAGTACCCTTTGATTTCTCAGTACCAATACTCGCAAACCATTCGGCACCTTTGAGGATAATCTGCGGAATATTGGCGAATGTTTCAACATTATTGATGATAGTTGGCTTACCCCAAACACCTGACTTAGCTGGGAATGGTGGTTTAGGAACTGGATTACCTCTTTTTCCTTCAATAGAAGCGATTAAAGCTGTCTCTTCACCACAGACAAAGGCGCCAGCACCCAAACGAATTTCAATATCGAAATTAAAGCCTGAACCTAAGATATTATTACCTAATAAACCGAGTTCATGAGCTTGCTTGATGGCAATTTTTAAACGCCCTACTGCGATTGGATATTCGGCACGAATATAAATATAACCATATTTAGCACCAATGGCATAAGCAGCAATGGCCATAGCTTCAATAACTGAATGTGGATCACCTTCTAAGATAGAACGGTCCATGAATGCTCCTGGGTCACCCTCATCGGCATTACAGATGACATACTTTTCATCCGATTCTTCAATTGAAGCAAAATACCACTTCCTACCAGTTGGGAAGCCTCCGCCACCTCTACCACGCAATCCTGACTTAGTTACGATATCGATAACTTCTTGTGGTGTCTTATGTTCTAAAACTTCACCTAGGGCACGATAACCATCTTTAGCTATATATTCATAAATATCTTCTGGATTGATGACACCACAGTTTTTTAAAGCGATACGAGTTTGACGAGCATAGAATGGAATCTTGCGGATATCGACAATCTTTTCTTTTGTCTTTACATCGACATCAGATAATTCAAGTCTTTCAACTACTCTACCCTTGAATAAATGTTCGCTGACAATCTCTTCGACATCTTCAACCTTCACATGACTGTAGTAGACAGAATCAGGAAAAATAGCTACTATCGGTCCTTTTTGACACAGACCAAAACAGCCAGTCTTAACGATTTTAATTTCATCCTTTAGGCCATATTTGATAATCATCTCTTCAAATTTAGAAGCGATTAACGCTGAGTTAGATGAAGAACAACCTGTTCCAGCACAAATCAGAACATTGACTCTCTCCATTAGCTCTGTCCTCCTTTTTGACTGTCTAAGGTATATTCATAGACTTTTTCATTCTTTAAAATATGGGATTCAAAGATTTTTCTAGCTTTATCTTCATCCACATAAACATAGGTCGTCTTATCTCCATTTCTATCATAGACTTCGACGATAGGCTCATACTTACATAAGCCTATACAACCGGTTTGTGATACAACACAAGGATGATCATGCTTAGACGCTTCTTCAACTAGGCAATTGAGCACTGGTCTTGCTCCAGCAGCAATGCCACAAGTACCCATTCCTACCAAAACACGGTAATCCTTGTCAGAATCTCTAAGTTCAATCTTCTTGAGTGAGGCTTCCTTTAATTTTTTCAGTTCTTCTAAACTTTTCATTTGATACTATCAATCCCTTCATTAATGTATTTCTTAATCCATAGTTGAACTTCTGGATTGTCATATGATAAATTTTCAATTTCTTCATTTAATTTAATAGTGTCAAAATTGAACGAATCATCATCAGTCTTATATTCAAAGCGTAGAGAAACATCAGGCTTTTTTACAAAGGCGAACATGACTATTTCTCCCATATCTCCTAATGGAGGTAAATCAATATGGTCTTTTTGTACATCGAATGATATCGATGTCCCTTCGTTTAATTTTGATTTGATGTGATAAGAACCATTGGTATAATCACAAAGTGATTTCATGAAAGCTAATCCCATTCCCACTTTGCGTGTAGTTCTTGTGGTCACAAATGAATCAACTGCTTTGATGCTCATATCTA
>CALBGK010000211.1 GCA_937893115.1 uncultured Erysipelotrichaceae bacterium
GCTACAAAGTGGCATCTACTATCATGATTCTCTTATAGAACACATAATCGGCAAGACGGTAAAAAGCGATGCTTATCTTGATCAGATAGCCAATCCAGATATCGACATCTTCACAGGTTCAAAATTCGGTGAAGACAATAATAATAGTTTTGATCTGAATTCTCTTTTTACCATCGATAAAGATATCATGGCCAAAGCCATAACGATCGATAAAGATGCTATAGGTTCTTTCGATCTTGACTTATCCAATATCAAATTTGATCTCAACGACATCGACATCAATCTCGATGAAATCTTTCAAAATATCTCCATCGACATTTCACAAGAAAACCTCGAACAGCTGAGCCAAAATATACAGGATGATTTTATCAACTACTGTATCCTTAACGATCTATTTCCAGAAATGGGTGAATACGGCTATAATGTTCATTTCATAACATATATCAACAGCGAAGAAGGCCAAGCATTTATCAAAGGACAGTTGGCTTCGCTGTTGATCAATAGTGGTCTGACCGAAGATGTTATCGATCAGATAATCGACGGTGTCAAACAAGCCATCGAAGATGGTCAATCGCAAATCTTGAAAAAGGTGGCTGACGAGATATCTTCTCAAATAAATAATGCTATGGCTAATACATTAAATAATCTGCCTAAGGCCATAAAATTCGATACTGAGGTCTTCATGAATGGCATTAGTTTTAATATGACCGAAGAAGAGCTGAGTGAGCTTATGGTATCAATGATGAGCACAAACAAAACTTCATACGAGAACAATCTGCGATCATTAGGTTATGCAGATACAAATAAACCTAGCGGTATTTCTATCTACCCAATAGATTTTGAAAACAAGACCGAAGTTATTGATATACTTGATAATTATAATGAACATATGGCAGCCATCGATGAAGATAAAGTCATTAATTATACCGATTATGTCGGAACCCTGATGACTTCCGTCACCGATATCATCAATGTCATAAGCTATGTGTTGATAGCTTTTGTCGCTATTTCACTGATCGTATCTTCTATTATGATAGGTGTAATTACCTATATCAGTGTACTGGAGCGCAAGAAAGAAATTGGCATATTGCGTGCTATCGGTGCTTCCAAGCGTAATATATCGACAGTGTTTAATGCCGAAACCTTTATGATTGGTCTATTATCTGGCCTCATGGGCATAGGTATATCCTTGTTGATGCTGGTGCCTATCAACGCTGTTATCCACAGCATTGCCAACACGACGACCGTCAATGCTAAACTACCTGTTGCGGGCGCTATTTCGTTGATAGTATTAAGCGTATTATTAACAATATTAGGCGGATTGATACCTTCTTCTAAAGCTTCCAAAGAAGATCCGGTCAAAGCCCTCAGAAGCGAATGATAAGATATGGATAAAGAATTTTTAGAAATGATGAAAGACTTATTAAAAGAAGACTATGATTCCTATCTAGCTTCTTTTGATAAGCCACCTTTCAGTGGCATCAGAATCAATACTACTAAGATCAAGACAGAAGAATTCGTTGATATCTTCCCTTTCGTATTGAAGAAGATACCATGGACAGATGATGGTTTTTACATTGACAATAACGATAAGGACGCCATCGCCAAGCATCCATACCATTACGCTGGCCTATACTATCTGCAAGAGCCAAGTGCCATGCTTCCGGCAGTAATTTTAGATGCTAAAGATGAAGATGTGGTTCTCGATGTCTGTGCTGCGCCAGGCGGAAAGAGCACTAAGATTGGAGCTAATTTAAACGGCAAAGGCTTGCTGGTATCTAATGATATTTCAGCTTCCAGAGCTAATGCTCTGCTCAGAAATATCGAAAAATTCGGCTTTAAGAATACCTATGTCATATCTGTCGATATCGAGGAAATGCGTAAAAATAATGAAAATTACTTCGATAAGATTTTGATTGATGCCCCTTGTTCTG
>CALBGK010000212.1 GCA_937893115.1 uncultured Erysipelotrichaceae bacterium
AATTGACCTTTGATTTACTGATGCAGGCATCAGGTCGTAGTGGACGTAGTGAAATAGATGGGAAAGTATTGATTCAAGCTTTTAATGTTGAACATTATGTTTTGAAAGCTGTTTTGAAACAAGACTACAACTACTTCTACAATATCGAGATGAATTATCGCCATAGGGGCCATTATCCGCCATATTCGCACATTGTAGCCATCTATCTCAGCGATACATCTTTAGAACGTTTAAATAGAAGCAAAGAAATCTTTAGTGAACTAATTGATACTTGCCCTTATCGTAAGTATCCTTTGACTTCTATCAATAAACTCAATAGAGTGCATCGTCTCAGAATATTAGTCATGGATGCCGATTTGATAGCTGTCCTCAGATATTTGACAGATCTAATTAATGATTATTTAAATAAAAAGAATATATCTAATATTAAAGTGGATATTGATCCCACTTACTTGGAGTGAATATGAATCAGAGATTATTAGCATTTTCTATCTTATATGAATGTCTTTATAAAGAACAATATGCCAACTTAGACATGCGCAAGCGTCTAAATGAATTGCCTACTGTTCAAAGAGCCTTTGTGACCGAGTTAGTCAATGGTGTGTTGCGACATTATTTGGAATTGTTGAAACAATTTAATATTGAAGGAAAGATATCCGATAAACTTAAAATTATCTTAGCTATGGCAGTTTATGAGCGTTATTATATGCAACAAAAAGATTATGTGATCTATAATGAATATCCAAAACTAGTTAATAAAAATGGTGAGAAAGCTTTTATTTCAGCTATCTTGCACAAGTTAGAAGTTTATCGATCCTTTGATGATAAAGATGTAGAGAGTTTATCTATTCACTATTCTATCCCTTTATGGATAGTTAAATTGATTAAGTCGCAATATGGTGAGGATGAATTATATCGCCTTTTAAAGAGTTTTAATTCTATTCCTCAGGTATTTTATCGCCTCAATAAAAAGAAGGCTAGCTACCACGATTTAAATAAATATGATATCGATATCATCAATGATGATAGTTTTATTTCTAAACAAAATCTCATCAATACTGATGTATTTAAAAAAGGTTATTTCTATGTGCAAGATGTCAATAGTGCTAAGTTATACCATTATCTAGATTTAAATAAAGACAATACCTTATTAGATATCTGCAGCGCTCCAGGGGGAAAGTTATTTAATTGTCTAGATGTCATCGAAGCTAAAAATGCCTATGCTAATGATTTATATGCTCATAGAGTTGAACTTATTAAAAAGATGGCTGATAAGTTAGCTTTTAAAGACATCAATTATTTTAACTATGATGGTAGATACCTAGCTAAATTCATCGATAGAAAGTTTGATCGGATACTCTTAGATGCACCATGTTCAGGACTTGGCATCTTAAAGCGCAAACCTGATCTTCGCTATCATATCAAAAGCGAAGACCTGGATGACTTAGAAAAGTTACAGGCTGAACTTTTGGAATCTTCCGCTATGCTTCTAAAAGAGGGTGGAATTATGGTTTACTCCACTTGCACCATCAATAAAAAAGAGAACTCTAAACAAATACTTAAGTTTTTAAAAAAGCATGAAGAATTTAGTCTCTTAGAAGAGAAGACTTTCATTGATGAAGATGGTGGTGATGCATTTTATGTCGCTAAAC
>CALBGK010000213.1 GCA_937893115.1 uncultured Erysipelotrichaceae bacterium
ATAAATTCCGAATTTTTTTCACTGTCGTCAAGGACCTCAAACATATCATCAGTTATTAGATCTTTTTTTATTTCTGTCATATCTTTAACCTACTTTCCTAACTTAATACGTGGATCGACAATAGCGGCAACCAAATCAGAAATTAAATTCATGATAATTACCAGAAATCCAAAGAATATAGTTAAACCCATACACAATGTGTAATCTCGATTAGAAATGCTGCTTGTAAACTCTTTACCGATGCCAGGAATAGAGAACAAAGTTTCTATTACCAGAGATCCGGTGATAAGACCAGCGAACATAGGACCTGCATATGTGATAACGGGCAACAAAGCATTTTTTAATCCATGTTTAATGATGACCTTCACTTCTTTTGTTCCCTTAGATCTAGCCAATGTAATATAGTCACTGCCCATTACATCTCTTAAACTGCTTCTGGTTAGACGGGTAATGGTCGAAAGAGAACCCAAAGATAGTGCGATGGCTGGCATGATGTAACTTAAACCAGTTTCAAGCCCAACTATCGGCAACCATCCCAATTTAACGCCAAACAATACCATCAGCATCATTGCCAGTAAAAATCCTGGAATGCTGACACCGAGAGTCGCCATGACCGTAATTAGTGAATTAACCCACTTGTGTTTAGATAGCGCGGATACGATGCCAAAGAATATTCCCATTACCATTGCAAAGATAAAAGCGATGATACCGAGCTTGGCAGTTACCGGAAATCTTTGGATGATGATATCTGATACCTGTTGTCCCTTTTTAGTGATCGATTCGCCAAAATCACCTTTCAGTGCATTTTGCAAAAATATAATATACTGTTCTGTAACAGGCTTATCTAAGCCAAACTTTGCTTCCATAGCAGCATACGTTTCAGGCGAAATTACTTTATTGTCCTGAGTGAATGGATCGCCTGGCATCGCACGAATTCCAAAAAAGGTAATCGTTGATAAAATAAGTAAAGTAACCATTCCTATCAATATTCTTTTTACGGCGTATTTAAACATTTAATGTACCCCCAACTATATATAATTCTTCTTGTGGCTGTATTAAGAATTCAGCACCTTCTTTTTTTACTACCACTTCATCTTCTAAACCTAGATGTCCTGCTCGGGTATTCAAGCTCGGTTCCAGTGCAAATATCATATTTTCAGAAATTTCTGTTTTAATGAACTTATTATTTTTATATCTCTGCCTTGCAGGTGCTAGTAAAGGACCGCCATCATGAGCAAGTCTTCCTACACTATGACCTAAGGCATGATCGAAATCATCAAAACCGCTTTTAATAATAAAATCGCGAACAGCTGCATCGACTTCCGTACCACTAACGCCAGGTCTCAATTTACTGCAAGCTAGTTCTATTGCTTTTTTAACGACACCGAAAGCTTTCTTAAGATCTTCCGGAGCGTCATTTTCATCATCTTTCAAAACATAGTACATCCTTTGCATATCGCAAGCATATCCATCAACCACTATTCCAAAGTCAATATTGACTAAATCGCCTTTTTGGATGACATGATCTATTGCTCCCGTGTGGCCAAGTGGATACTTAGGACCACTGGAAACCGCCGGATTACAAGATTTTGGCCACGAAAATGTAAAACCTTTACGTTTTGTTTCCTGCTTAAAGAAATTGTATATATCCTTGCAGTTTGTTCCGGCCTTGATCATCTTTTTAGCATCAAAGAATATCTTTTCCGCCTCAATACATGAGTTTTTTATCCGGTTTATTTCCTCTTCGGTCTTGATGCTTCTTATTTTTAGCACCATATCTTCAGATGACACTAATTCGCCTTGATAATTTGCTAGTGAAAACGCTTTCTTTAAAAGGTTAAAAATACCTACGCTTAGACCATCTGCACTAGGATTATCCATAGAATAATTCAGAGCAATTTTCTCAGGGGATTTTCTCTCCACCACTTCTTTGACACTTTCGACAAATGAATTAGGGAACGCAATTACTTCATCAAATATTCCTTCGTGTAAGTAACCATTATAATCAATAGGGGTGCACACCACGCTGCTTGTACCATCCTTGCAGAAGATCAATGCCGTCAGACCAATAAAATCAGTATCGGTCAATAATGCTAATACTGGCTCGCTATTAGTGGCAGTTTCTTGCCCAGCGATTATCCACATATCAATATCTTTTTCTTTTAATGCATCGAATATCGATCCAAGCTTTTCTCTAGAAAACATCTTCCTAGGCCCCCTTTTTTAAAAAAAATATGTTTTCATATTACTCTTGTTTGAAATCATTTTCAATATCTTTTTGAAATTTTTCATATTAAATATGAAATTTTCATTCATTTATATGTAAATCTTACATTTTATGATATCCTAATAAGCAAAGAAAGGAGATTATATTATGTCTATCAGAAGGAATAACTGCGCCAGAAAAATTGAAGAGGCCGGGCTGGATGCCGTACTTGTAGCAAATGGTGCTACATTTCAATACTTGAGCGAATGTACCGACTTTTTTTGGCAAAGGAGCTGTATGAATAATATCGCGGGATCCTTGAGCGCCAAAATACTGCCAGAAACACTTATCTATCTTGATGCTCATGGAAATTGTGTGATCTTTACAATTCCACAACACAAAGATAAATTCAAAGATAATAAGGTCGTCATATCATATATGGATCAGTTTGAAGATGCTATGGCCCCTTACATCAAAGCTAAAAAAATCGCTATCGGAACTGACTGCAAACAATATTTAAGAGATGTTCTCAAGGAAGTAGATAATTCGATAGAAGTTATTGATGGAGCTGATGAATTATTTTTTTCTTTAAGGGCTATCAAAGATGCCGATGAAATAGAACACATGAGCAAACTGGCTGCCTTTACCGATGAAGCTGTTATGCATGTGGTCAAAAATCTAAAAGCTGGTATGACCCAATACGATGCAGAAATGATGCTGATGCAATACGGTTTTGACCACGGAATCCAGGATTTTTCTTTTCCACCAACTTGTGGTTTCAAAACACGCAATAGTTTTTCACCCGAAGAAAATTTTGAATTTCCCCGTGATTCGGTTTTGGTTCCAGGAACCGCTATAGCTTTCGATGTCGGTTTCATGGATAAAGGTTACTGTTCAGACTGGGGAAGAACAGTATATTTTGGCAAAGCACCAGAAAGAGTCAAAGAAGGATACAAGGCCTTGCAAGCCGGGCAGCAGTATATGGTAAGCAAGATAATCCCTGGCCAAACCAGAGCTTGCGAACTCTATGATTTTGTTTTAGAAGAGGTGCAAAGAAGAGGCTTTCAAGATGTATTACGCTTTAAAGATACAAAGATGCTAGGACACCAAATCGGTATCGACTGCCATGAATTCCCTATGCTTAATCCAAAATACGACGATGTACTGAAACCGGGTATGATTTTCTGTTCAGAACCAAAGATGATGTTTGAAAATGAATGCTATATGCGCGTTGAAGATATGATACTCGTGACTGAAACGGGAGCCAAATTCCTGACAAACTTCGATCGTAATTTATTTGAAATTGGTGAATGATATGAATGAAAAAGATATTGAAAAATTAAAAGAACTGGGCAGATCTTTTGCCAGAAATGAGCTTTGCGTGAATTTTGATTTACATGGTTATGAAACCGACCAACAGCTCAAGAAACCTCAACCGCCTCTATGCAAAGCACCTGTCAAGAAGGAACTTATTGACTTGCCAAAAAATATCAAAGACATGGAAGTAAAAGCAAATTTTACTGATCTGCTGTTCAAGAGGAGATCGCACCGGGTATATACAAAAGAAAATATATCTCTGGATGACCTTAGCTACATGTGTTTTGCCTGTGCTGGGGTATTATCTATCAGAGGAAAAAGCTATGCCACTTTAAGAACAGTGCCCTCCGGTGGCGCAAGACATCCTTACGAATTATACTTTGCAGCCTTACATATCGATGGATTAAAACCAGGTTATTACCATTACTTACCATTGACCCATCAAATAGAACTGATCAAAAAAGACATTGACCATGATGAGATAAACAATTCTCTTCATAAACAAGCTTGGGCATGCAATGCTTCAGTAATATTCTATTTAGATTTCGTCTTCTATGTTTCAGAATGGCGCTATGGGATAAAAGCGCATGCACCAGCCCTAATGGACATAGGTTATATAGGGCAAAATATCTACTTAGCCAGCACAGCGCTTAATCTTGGCGGATGTGCAATAGCCGCTGTCGATAAAACATATGCCAATAAAATGTTTGACTTGGGCGATGGCAAAGATGAATGCATCGTATATGCTCATCCAGTCGGAACGATAGATCCAGAAAAAAATAAACAAGCTGAAGATGATTTTTATAGCTTTGTAAAAAAAGACAATCTATAGAAATACATTGATATCTTCACAGTTTATCTATCATCAATCACTAACAAAGGCTCCTGTTTTGGAGCCTTACTTTAAAATACAACATATCAGCCAAACAAAGTTATTGCGATCATGCTGACTACGAAGATTATAGGAATAATATATTTTGATGACGAAGATCATCAATTATCTT
>CALBGK010000214.1 GCA_937893115.1 uncultured Erysipelotrichaceae bacterium
TATAGTACTCGCTAGCGTAGGCTTCAAATGTATTAATACTAATATTTCCTACCATCAATAAAGTGGAAATAATAATTATAAATGCTATCTTCCCTTTTTTAATCATGTTTTCCTCCTATTGCAGAGTAGTGGAAATCTCGATCACATCATCTGAACCGGCTAATTTTAATTGCAGAGTTCCATTATAGGTGATTCCACTGTCATCAGGATTATATAATTCAAAGAATAGAGCGTAAGTATCATTGGCTTTCAATGGTACACCGATGATATTTTCATCTTTTAAAGAAGAGAATGAAGCATCTAGTGCCTGATATTCTTCACTTGAACCATCTGGGATAAAATAAGCCGCTTCAATGCTCGTGCCCTCTTCAATATTATCTACAGTCAATTTAAAAGTATATACTTTGACAGTCGATGGATAAGTATATTCACTGTCATTATGATACATAGTAGTACTGACATAAGCATTAGATACGTAGATATCATATGTCTCACCAGATATTACTTCACCACTGCTATTTTTAAATTCTTCTAAGTTTCCAGCATTGACAGTCAAATCAATGCTAATTTGAGTAGAATCATTGAGATTAGTCAAAACAATACTATCAACTTGTTTAGTAACAGGAATAAATAGTTTAACTTTCGCACTTTCAGTATTAGATTTGATACTAGTATCTATGCCCATCTTAGAAGTGGAATAACCTAGAGACTGTATTTTATTGATATATGAATTAACATTATTTAAAGTAATTAGTTCATTAGTTTCTAATTTTGATAGGTCAAATTCAATAGCCTTATTATCTTTAGATGTAAAAGTAAAT
This sequence comes from uncultured Erysipelotrichaceae bacterium, assembly GCA_937893115.1. Taxonomy (GTDB): domain Bacteria; phylum Bacillota_I; class Bacilli_A; order Erysipelotrichales; family Erysipelotrichaceae; genus CALUZH01. The sequence continues at coordinate 822 of CALBGK010000214.1, forward strand.
TCACCAATGACAAATCTAAAATCAAGATCATCACTAGAATAAACACTATAAGTATCTAGACTGATATCGACCTTATCACTTCTTTCGACATCGACTTCTTCCGTATTCGCTGGTTTATCGGTAGTAGTACTACTTCCATTATTAAAGAATAAGCCATTATCACTACTAAAATCATGATAATCAATCTATCATAGCGAATTCTTCTTTTCATTTTTCATTACTTCCTTCCATTGACAAAAGTTTCTGTTCCGCCTCTATCAATTCACTATAGCGAGAAACAGAAATAATCGCAGCCATCGGCTCATTATTTTTGACTACGATCTTAACATCATCATGACCCAGACTCTGAATAATTTTAGAAGCCTTGCCCTGATTCAAACTGCTTATCGGCACTAAAGAACCAATCAAATCCATTAAACTATTAATTTTATTCATAAATTAATTATAAAATATATCGATAAATATATCAATAATATTAAAATAAGGTTAATTGTTAAAAAATACAATTAATCTTATAATAAATTCTAATTAAAATTTTAATTAACTACTTAATTCCTTCGGGATTCATAACTGTGAAACGATAAGAATCTTCACACATCTTATCGATGTCATATTTAACTTTGAAGTCAAGTACGCGTTTAGCTTTTTCGACATCGGCATAACATGTCGCAATATCACCCGGACGTCTTGGATAAATCTTATAAGGAAGCTTATGTCCGCATGCTTTTTCATAGGCATGCAATACTTCTAAAACACTATAGCCCTTTCCAGAACCTATATTGATTACATCGACACCCACTAGCTTATTACAGTATTCAATAGCTTTGACATGAGCAATGGCTAAATCTACCACATGGATATAGTCTCTGATGCCAGTACCATCTTTAGTATCATAATCATCACCATAAACGCGTAAGTGATCTAATTCGCCACTAGCTACTTTAGCGATATATGGAACTAAGTTATTAGGAATACCATTAGGCACTTCTCCTAGCATTCCCGAGGATTAAAGTAACGAAGCAATACACAAGACATATTCTTATTAGCCTTGCACAAATCAGTTAAAATGATTTCATTAAACTTCTTTGTCGTTCCATAAGGATTAGTCGTATCTCCTAGACCATATTCTTCTTTAAAAGGCACTGCAAAATTATCTCCATATACAGTAGCACTAGAAGAGAAGACCAGTTTATAGACATGATATTTCTCCATCAATTTATAGAGGTTGATAGAACCAGAAATATTATTTTCATAATATTTTAAAGGAATACTTACTGATTCACCTACTGCCTTAAGTCCTGCAAAGTGGATGACGGCTTCAATGGCATTTTCTTTAAAGACCTTTTCTAGATTTTCATAATCCAAAATATCTGTTTGATAGAATAATGGTCTTACACCAGTCAATTTTTCGATGCGATCCAATACACTCATATTAGAATTATACAAATTATCGACAATAATGACCTCATGGTTAGACTTGATCAGCTCAACCACAGTATGTGAACCGATATAACCGGTTCCCCCTGTAACTAGTATCTTCATTCTTGTACCTCCTTTTTATCTCTTTTCATTTCTGCAAGTGAGAATAAATAGACAATTGCAAACATAACTACACCAGCGATAATAGATGTAATGACAGTAAGCATATCAGCTTGTAAGATGCCACACCTCTTAAATAGCTCAGCCATAGAGCCAACAAGCAATCCTAGTATTGCCATATATGTTAATTGTTCATATTTATTTAATAATATCGTTATCAATTTTGCGCCGCCAAAAAGACCTACTACCGCCCCTAAAGCTGTCGGGATTAGTAAAGGAATATATAGATAAGAGATGACAAAACCAAAGATTGTACCATACATACCCATGATGAGTAACATCATTGAGCCGCTAATACCTGGAATAATCATAGTAGAAGCACCAATTGTCATAGAGATAAAGCACATGATACAAGCTTCAATTGAAAAACTAGTATATTTAATTGGCGCAGCATCTTTATCTGAACTGAAGAAAGCTAAACTAATCATGATGGCAAGAGTAATTATTAAAGCAATCCAAGAAGAAGTTTGTATCTTCTTATCACTTCTTTTAGCCTTAGACCATATCAAAGGTAATGAACCGATAATGATACCGATAAAAGCGAAGTATGTTTGCGTAGGATAATCAGATAATAAGATATTCATCACCTTACTCAAACCTAAGATACCGATAACAAGACCAATTCCTAGTGGAACTAAAAAGCTGATGTTTTTCTTAATGACTTTTAAGTTGAAAGTAATAGATTCCATCAAACGATCATAAAAGTTTAAAATGATGGCCATCGTTCCCCCACTAACACCAGGAATGACATTAGCAATACCCATAATAATGCCATAGAATACATATTTAATCTTTTCCTTCATTAATTAATTCTCCCTTAAAAAATCCTAATAATATCTTGAAAAGTTGCAATGACAACAATAAACAATAATAGTAACATACTAGCCGACATCAAGACCGATTCCATCTTCTCAGAGATAGGATGACCAATGATGGCTTCCACTATCGTCAGAAGAACCCTACCACCATCCATAATAGGAATAGGCAGGGCATTAAATATGCCAACATTTAAAGAGATGACAGCCATCATGATGAAATAGCTTTGAGCTCCCATAGATACCGCCTCATCGGTAGCTTGATAAATGCCGACAGGGCCAGATAAATTCTGCAAACCATAACCTCTAATAAGTTGTGATAAGGACATAAAAATAGTTCGCATGACATACATGCAATAATCGATGGCATAGTACCAACAATTAAATATATTAACTTCGGCATATTGAATCTGGCCAGAACCTATACCAACGATATAGCGTGAACTAGACTCATCATAAATAGGTTTAACCGCAATATCCATCTGTTTGCCATCTCTTGTCACCGTAAATGTTACATCGCCGTCTCCATCATAACTATAAAGAAAAGCGACCATATCATCAAATGTGCTTGGATTATTAGAGATACCATTAGAAAAGCTAATTCTTTCAATCTCATCACCCGGCATTAAACCAGCATTATAAGCCGGACTATTCTCTGTAACTGTGCTGATAATGGCACTTTGAGATACCGGATAAGAACCATTATATAGAAGCACCATCGCTAAAATAAAAATAGCCAGGATGATATTCATAAATATTCCAGCCAGCATCACGATTATTTTTTTCCACTTCTTAAGACCGCCCAGAGTTCTCTCAAAAGGAACTTCGACATCAACTTCTGATTCTAGTGCATTATCACTATCGCCAGCCATTGACACAAAGCCTCCCATAGGTATAGCTCTAAGTGAATAAGTGGTCTCTTTGAATTTTTTTGAATATATTTTAGGACCCATTCCTATCGCAAATTCATGACAATAGATATTAAAGGCTTTTGCTGCGATTAAGTGTCCAAATTCATGAACTATGATAATAATGGAAAGAAGTACAATAAAAAGTAATAATGTCAACAAAGCATTCACCTTCCGAGTCGATAATAACATATAATTATGCATTTACACAAGATTTATGTTTCCATAAGAAAGTGGAACTAAAAGTTCCACTTATCTTTGATGTATTGTCTTGTTTTTTTATCGGTTTTAAAGAGTTCTTCTAAATTAGGTTTAGCGATATATTCTGCGTTTTTTACCGCATCTATCACTATCTCTTCAATATTGATAAATTTAATCTTTTCATTGATAAACAGATTAAAGGCTTCTTCATCTGCCGCATTTAAGGCAGCACCTAAATTTCCACCCATCTTGCCTACATAATAAGCTAGTTCTAATAGCGGGTAGCGTTTAAAATCAATTTTGGAAAAATGAAGTTCAGCTATATCTTCCAAGTTTAAACTAGTTAAAGAATCATTGCTTAGTCTATCTGGCATTGAAATCGCATATTGAATAGGAATGCGCATATCTGGATTAGCTAGATGAGCAATTACTGAACGATCATTATATTCGACCATGGAATGAATGATAGATTCAGAGTGTTGTAAAACAGAAATGTGATCATAATCAATATCAAACAGATGATGAGCTTCAATAACTTCAAAACCTTTATTCATCATCGTAGCACTGTCGACCGTCACCTTCTTGCCCATCTTCCATGTCGGATGGTGTAAGGCTTCTTCTAATGTCACATTTGCTAATTCTTCATGGGTCAGATGACGGAAAGCTCCGCCTGATGCAGTGATGATTAGACGTTTTACATATTCTTTACTTTCGCCATTTAAACATTGATAGATAGCTGAATGTTCCGAATCAACTGGTCTGATATTGACCTTGTTGTTGGATGCTAATTTCATCACTAAATCACCAGCGACAACTAAGGTTTCCTTATTAGCTAAAGCGACATCATGTTTATTTAAGATGGCAGTAAGTGTCGGAATAAGACCGCTTATACCAACCAAAGCATTTACCAAGATATCATAATCTAGTTCAGCCGTCATTTGGCTAAGACCCTCTTCACCGTAATAGAATTTAGTATCCGGATAAGTCGCTTCTAAAAGATGATCTTTTTTATTGATGCAGGCATATTTAATCTTAAATTCTTTAAGTAGTGCTTGCAGATATTCTATATTTGAAAAGACACTGCATCCTACTATCTCAAAATCTTCCGAATGTTCTCTTATCACATCAACAGTTTGTGTGCCAATTGAACCACTAATTCCAAGTATTAATAATTTTTTCATAAGAATGTAATCATTGAACTAAAAAATATTAAGCATAATAGCAACGAATCGATACGATCTAGAATACCGCCATGTCCTGGTATTATCGAACCGAAGTCTTTAACGCCATAATTGCGTTTGATTAAAGAAAACGACAAATCACCAATTTGAGCTACAATAGGTAAAACTAATGAAGTGAATAAGATAAAGTATGGTGAAAGGTAGAAAAAATCAAAGAAGTATGCAAAGGCAAAAGATAAGATAAAGCCAAAAAACCAACCACCTATAGCCCCTTCTACTGTCTTTTTAGGTGAAATTCTCTCATTTAATTTATGTTTGCCAAATAACATGCCAGTAAATAAAGCGGCGATATCACAAGCGAAACTTGCGATTAATATATAGAAGAATGGAATATAACTATATTTATATATTCTTATAATAGATAATACAGCATAGGCAAAAATAATAGCCATCGCAAAGGTAGAAAGTATATCATCTAATGATATGTCATCAAAACATATCGCAAAGAAGAATAGTGATATCAGATAAAAAATAATGATACCGATGCCTCGATTAGGAAAGATATTTGTAAGAGCGGCAAAAACTATCATCGATACAAATAAAAGCCAGTTAAATCTCTTCTTACGAATAGTAGTATATTCATAACAGCTCATAACTACGACAAGTCCTAAGAAGATATTTAAAAGGTTGCCACCTAATATTAGTGGTGGAAAACAGATGACAACAAGCACTAATGCCGATATAACTCTCGTTTTCACTTCAAACCTCCAAATCTTCTGGTACGATGCTGATATTCACTAATACATTCCTCTAATGATTCCTCATCAAATAAAGGCCATGGTTCATCTCTAAAAATAAGCTCACTATAAGCAATTTGATATAAGAGAAAATTAGAGATACGCTTTTCACCACTAGTTCTGATTAGTAAGTCGACCTCTGGTAAAGAGGGTGTCATTAAATACTTACTAAAATCTTCTTCATTTAAACTGTCTTTAAGACCGTTTTTATAATCTTTTGCAAATTTGAGGCAAGCTTTGACGATTTCATCTCTTGAACCATAGTTTAGTGCAAAATTTAAAATCATCCCGCTATTATTCTTCGTTTTATCTATTGCATCAAGAAATATTTCCTTAGCTTCATCAGGAATGCGATTGATATCACCTATCATAGTAACCTTGATTTTTTTATCCATCAATTCCTTGAGGTAAGCTTTAAAAAAAACTTTTGGCAATGACATCAAATAGTCAATTTCTTCAATAGGACGCTTCCAATTCTCTGTTGAAAAGGCATAAAGTGTCAAACATTTTATGCCTAATTTATTTGCGTGAATAGCAATATTTCTAACTGTCTTGACACCTTGTTTATGTCCTTCAGTCCTATCTTTGCCTTGAGCTTTTGCCCAGCGACCATTGCCATCCATTATTATCGCAATATGATTTAAATCGGCCATTAAATAGTCATTATCTCTTTTTCTTTATCTTTGGCTATTTGATCAACTTTTGTCGTATATTTTTCAGTAACTTTTTGAATCTGCTCTAATAAATCTTTTTGCATATCTTCAGGCATAGTCTTATCTTTTTTAACTGTGTCATTGAAGTCTCTACGAACATTACGAATGCTCACTTTAGCATCTTCAGCCATTTTAGAAACATCTTTGCAATATCCGCGTCTTGTCTCTTCAGTCAGCTGTGGAACGCTTACTCTGATAACTGTACCATCATTTTGAGGTGGCAAACCTAAATCAGATGTATTGATAGCCTTCTCGATATCTTTAAGACTGCTAGCGTCATAAGGTTTGATGACTAATGTGCGACCTTCGCTCACAGAAATAGAAGCGATTTGGTTGATAGGCGTCATAGCTCCATAATAATCAACTTCTATACCTTCTAAGATATTAGGATTAGCACGACCTGTGCGCACCTTATTTAAGTGATGGTGAAGCTGTTCGATTGCCTTATCCATCTTTTCTTCGCATTCTAAAATTACTTCTTCCATTATTTCCCTCTCTCTATAACAATATGAGTACCACTAGCTTGTCCAAAGGCTGCTTTAGATATGTTGCTGTCTTCTTTCATATCAAAGACAAAGGCTTCAATTCCATTGTCTATACACATGCTGGCAGCTGTGCTATCCATAACTTTTAAGTTCATATTCAGTATATCATCAAAACTTAAAACATCATAGCGTTTTGCAGATTTGTCGATATTAGGATCGCTACTATATACGCCATCAACGCCATTTTTAGCCATCAGAATAATGTCGGCTTTAATCTCGCTAGCACAGAGGGAAGAAGTAGTATCAGTAGAAAAGAATGGACGACCAGTGCCGCCACCAAAGATGACTACATAGCCC
>CALBGK010000215.1 GCA_937893115.1 uncultured Erysipelotrichaceae bacterium
CTTATATATTGAGCATTTCTTAGTCTACGGTGCCTTTAGATTCTTAAGAACTGATCACTATCATGAATTGATGGATAAGGCCCTTGCCTATGTAAAGAATGAATTTCCTGAATATAAAACTAATTCATATATCAAAACATTTGGCTTAAAGAATAGATTATTCTTAAGAACTAATAATCGATATACTGAAAAGTTATGGCATATCTATTTGACTAGAGGTTATATAAATCATAAGGCTTATGATAATCAAGTCTTTGTCTCAGACATGGTTGATGAAATAGTAACAGAAAGTGAAGATGGCTTAAAACTCAGTATCATCGTTCCTGTCTACAATGTAGAAAAATATTTAGATAAGTGTCTAAATTCTTTAGTTAATCAAACTATGACTGATTATGAAATCATTGTCGTAAATGATGGGACTAAAGATAATTCACAAAAAATAATAGATAAGTATAAAGAAAAATATCCTGAACTAATCAAATCACATATTAAAGAAAATGGTGGTCTATCTGATGCCAGAAACTATGGATTGAAATATGCTAAGGGAAAATATATTTGCTTTTTAGATTCTGATGACTATGCAGAAGCTGATTTCTATAGTGGAATGTATGAACTGGCAAGTAAGAATAATTTAGATTTAGTAGTTTCTGACCTTGAATATGTTTGGGAAAATGATGAAAAAGAACCCATGTATAAAGATGGCCTTCATAGTTCTAGTGATATGATTAATCGCCGACTATTCTTATCACCACTTTTCGCTTGGAATAAGATGTATAAAAGAGCCTTGTTTATGAAACTAGGATGCGAATATCCTAAGAAGCTCTGGTATGAAGATATACCAGTTACCTTAAAATATTTCGCTAATTCTCATAAGGTAGGATACTATCATCATGTAGGTGTTCACTACTTACAAAGAAATACATCAATTCTAGGCAGTGGCTATTCTCCTAAGATGTATGATATCTTTACTATTTTTGAGATGACTACTAATTACTTCAAGGAACATGGCCTCTACAATAAATACTATAATGAACTTGAATACTTATATATTGAGCATTTCTTAGTCTACGGTGCCTTTAGATTCTTAAGAACTGATGAATATAAGAATCTGATGAATGATGCTTTCGACTTTGTGAAAAAGAATTTCCCTAATTATCGTAAAAATAAATATATAAAGACCTTTGGAATAAAAAATCGCTTATTCTTAAGAACTAATAGTAAAAGGACTATGTCACTTTGGCATTGGTATTTGACAAAATGAATCAAGAAATAGTAAGCATCATCGTACCTATGTACAAGGTGGAAAAGTATGTTGCCAAGTGTTTAGATTCTTTATTAGCACAAACATATTCAGCTATTCGCATATATGCCATAAGTGATGGCAGTCCTGATAAAAGCTACGATATAGCTAAAGAATATGCTAAAAGGGACGCAAGAATCATCCCACTCAAGAAGAAGAATGGTGGCTATGGCAGCGTCTTAGAAATGGCTATTAAGATGATTGACACAGAATATTTCATAATTTGTGATCCTGATGATTATTTAAGAGAAGATGCAGTTGAAAAATTATTTAATTTCGCTCATCAAAATAATCTCGATATGGTAGTGGGCGCTAAAAACCTTGTCTATTCTGATAACGAAGAAGTAGTATATAGTTCATCGTGGGGAGAAATGCCAAGGGCATTGCCAAATAAGATTTATACTGATATAAAACATTTCTTTTTCTTAGAACCTTCCCCACATTCTAAGCTCTATCGAACTAATCTATGTAAGGATATTAAGTTTCCACATAAAGTAAATTATACCGATAACTTATTATACTTATTGACTCTAGGAAGAGTTAATAAGATTGCGTATCTTGAAGAGGCCTTATCTTACTACCTCATAGATAGGCCAGGAAATAGTACAGTAGTCATCAATGAAAAGACTTTTAATGATCAACTCATTGTCTTAAATTCTATTCTGGAACAAGCTAAAGGTCTTAATAGAGAGATTCAATCATACTATGTCATTTTATTTTATGATGTCTTAGATGTCCTAGACTTAATGAAACATCATGCTACTAAAGAAGTAAAAGAAAAATATTTCTTGGCATATACCGATTTAATCATTAGATTATCAAGATATAAAAAAGACATTCTTAATATCTTACCTAATCTGAGCAAGAAAAGAAGAATGGTCTATTATTTCTTATTATCGCCTTCATATAGCCGAAAAGTGCTCATGAAGATGATAAGACTGTAATTGATTCGGTTCATCTTTGGATGGACCTTTTTTGTTATGAGGAAGAGCCCTAACGAGAGTATGATAGCGGTAAAAGATATTATTGTACCTAATTTAAAGCCCTCAGGAATAAAATACATATCTATATTATGCATACCGCTAGGAATAGAAAAACCTATGAAGCCACCATTTACACTATATATCTCATCTTGAACTATACCATCAATCATTATCTTCCATCCTTTATTGTTTGGAATTTGAAGGACCATAAATCCTGACTCCTTAGCTTCGTATTGGCCATGTATCTCATTGGCATAATAATAGATACTGTTTAAGAATATTTCTTCTTGGCCTACTAGTTTAGCTACTTCATCATTTTGTTCTGTATAGATTGTTGTTGAAAGATTAGCTAGATTAAAATTATCGAAACTATCAGTTTTAGTATAGGTCTTACCAAAAGGAACATAACTAAGATTTTCATAAATCTTTAAGCCATTCATATAATTATCATCGATGAGTAAATACTGATCCCCGGAAGGTAATTCATTGGCATCAGATACAATAGCATATTTACCGCACAAGAAGGATATCAATCCTTGATTATGAATATCAATAGCCCAGGAATTAGCACCATCAAGTAAATAGCTTTTAAGTGGTGTTAAGGCTGGTTCAAGAGTCGAATCATAGGTAGAAAAACCCTTTAGGCGATAATTGAGATAGCCATTATATTGAACATCTTGAAATAAAGAAGGTGCTACATAGATACGATAGAAGGAAGCGTCATTATCTTCATTTAAAGAATTTAGGTAACTCATTAAGTCGCCAGGACTATTTTCTAAAGTGTGATATGTTTGATGGAGATACTCTTTATCATATTGAGGATTTAAGTTGATATATGTATAGATGAAGGAAGTTAGAGATAATTCCATTATGATATATATTAGACAATATTTTTTAGGATTCTTACTTTTGAATATAAAGTATAAACCAAGATAGATGAGTACAAAGAAAAGACAAATATAATATTGATAGCTATAAGTTTTAAAATCAAACCTATAGATTAACCACATTAACGATAGAGTCAATGAAAGAATGATAATAATGATAGCTATAGATTTCTTTAATAAGCTAAAGTCAATTTCTTCCATATGTTCATACATCATGCAAAAGTGAATGATGAAGATGGGGATAAAGAAGAAGAGAAAACGGAAAGATGCCTCACTATTACCATGGATTATTTGTGATATAAAAGGACAAAGAATAATGATAGCCAAGGTTAGATACAAGAAAATGATCGAATGATCATGTCTTTTGATTTTAATCTTAAGTAGTTGAGGAAGAAAGATTATAAACAAAGTAGAGATGTATGGTAATAGCTCACTTAATGCATATTTACCTACATCAAAGACATTTTGATATTGTTGGGAAAGAAATAGCTGGCTTGGCACAAAGGGGGCTATTAATAGATTGAAATATGCTTCGAGTGGATAGAATAGTTCTATATCGGTCGCAAAACGGTCACCTTTTAAGATGTATAGAATTGTTGGCAGGGTAAATATTGCCGTACTTAATGCTGCTATAATATAGATGAAAACAATAGATAAGATAGGTTTTAATGCCTTTTTAAGCGAGCTGTAAATATTATAGTAGCGATAGAGATAATAGATGGGCGAAAGTATCGAAACGATAAAGAATAGATACCAATTCATTATGAGCAAGCTAAATGCCATAACATAAAAGAGCAAGTATTTATTCTTCTTAATCGCGTAGTCTATGCCTAATAAATACAGTGGAAACAAGGCATAGAAGGATAAAAATACCCATTGCACATTAAAGAAGATGGCCCATGCAGAAAAACTATATAATAGTCCACCGATGATAGCTGTTTTATCTTTGAATCCCCATTCTTTGAGGAGAAGGTACATAGTGAGTGAAGCAACTAAATGCTTAATGATAATTAAAATTGAATGAACAATCGGAAAGGAAAAAGGTAACAAAAGGCTAAAGTAGGCAAAGATATCACCCATGAGATAATAGGTTTTACTAGAGAAGAAGTCTGAACCAAGAAAGAGGTTGAAACTGTAGAAGGGTAGACTTCTTTGATAGATTGATTCATGGATGATATTAGAAAATTCATTGTAGAATGGCTGCCATTGCTGAATGATATCATACGAGAATAAGTGTGGATTACCACTTATTAAATTGGGAAAAAAGTAAAAAAATAGGATTAGCAACGATAATCCTTCTAATATCAATATTGGTTTTAAATAACGTTTGATTTGCACAGTGAAATTATATCACAGCATATTATTGAGTAAATGATATAATAGACGCATGGACAAGCAATTACTTAAGAATTATATTTATAATATTTCCTATCAATTAGTAAAAATAGTATTCCCATTAATAACTGTTCCTTTCCTATATTCACATATAGGCGCAGCTACTTTAGGCATTAGCGACTTCGCTAGTAATATTGCCGCTTGGTTTATTCTCTTTGGCATCTTAGGTGTCAATACCTATGGTAATAGAGAGATAGCTAAAATCAGAGATGACAAAGATAAGCTGAGTAAGACCTTCTTTGAAATATTTGCCATGCAGGTAATCAATATGCTTATCGCAACAGTATTCTATTTTATCTACGTCTTTATTACTGTTTCGAAAAATCTTGATATTTATATCTTAACTGGCCTAGTATTATTGGCTTCAATGTTTGATATCACTTGGTTCTTCTATGGTGTTGAAGATTTTAAGAAGGCTAGCATTCGAAATATCATCGTTAAAGTCATCGGTGTTGGTTTAATTCTTTTAGTTATGTCTTAATTAATTCAGGCTCTGAACTTATTGGCCAAGCCATCATGTTTTTTCAGCTTAAACAATATATCGACTTCAAGAAAATTAGTCTAGCAGAAGCCTATCGTCATCACTTTAAGAATACCTTTGTCTTATTTTTACCAACCATCGCCATCAGTATATATACTTTACTAGACCAGACTATGTTGGGTTACTTGTATAATACTCTACATCTAAATTACTATAAAACATCAATGAGTATTATTAAGATGTTCTTATATTTCATCACTTCTATCGGTTCAGTCATGTTACCAAGAGTAACTAATGTTTACTACAACGATGGCAATGGTCAAAAGAAAGCTCAAGAAATGATTAAACAGACAATGAAGATAGCCTTATTATTTGCCATCCCTATGTGTTTTGGCATGATGGGCATAGCTAATCGTTTCATATCTTGGTATTTGCCTAGCGATCCAGAGATAGCTTCACTTATAATCTTAGGTTGCCCTATTATCATCTTTATCTCTATGAGTAATGTCACAGGTATTCAATATATGGTACCTACAGGTATGTATAAACAATATACTCAATCAGTAGTACTGGGAGCCATTGTAAACTTTTTTATCAATCTTCTATTGATATCTCGCTTTGGTGCCTATGGCGCCATTATTGGTAGTTTGATAGCTGAATTTACAGTAACTTTAGTTCAAATAATTGTCATTAAAAGAGAAACTGGCCTATGGCTATTTTCGCTTAATGATATCAAATATTTCATTGCTGCCTTCTTTATGACTATAGTTGTTTACTTTAGTGGCGAATGGTTCTCTGTTTTACTTTTAGGCTTTCCATTTAAACCAGACTTCATCTGCAACTTGATGCAAGTAATATTTGGTGCCATTACATATTTCTTTGTGCTTATTATTACTAGAGAAGAACTAGTGACTAAAATATTAAATAAGGTGAAAAATCATGCCCAAGCTTAGTTTGATTGTCCCAGTATATAATGTTGAAAAATATATCTTAAAATGTCTTGAATCAATTAAGAATCAAAGTATGGAAGACTTTGAATGTTTAATCATTGATGATGGAAGCAAAGATAATAGTATTAAGATAGCTGAAAATTTCATCAAAGGTGATGAACGTTTTAAGATATTTCATAAAGAAAATGGGGGACTATCTGACGCCAGGAATTATGGTATAGAGAAGGCTAGCGGTGAATATTTAGCTTTCATTGATTCTGATGATTATATTGAGGAAAGTCTTATAGAAGATACTTACAAGATGGCTAAAGAATATGATAGTGATATTGTATGCTTTGATATGTATTACTTGTGGCCTGATGGCTCCAAGACGATATCACCAGGGGCTGACTTTGAGGTTAGTAATTATAAAGATAATAAGGAAATTATCTTTATCAACAACAGCTCTAATAATAAGATATATCGCTCTTCTTTCATGAAAGATAAAAGATTTATCAAGGGAATGTGGTATGAAGACTTAGCGGTTATCCCTGTTTGGTTATCCAAAGCCAATAACATATCTCATGTAAGTAAGCCTCTATACTATTATGTACAAAGGGAAGGTTCAATCTCTCATTCAGCAGATGAGAGGATATTTGATATCTATAAGTCACTAGATATGATTAAAGAAAAGCTTAATCTTAGTAGTGATGATATCATGCCTTTATATCTAGATAATTGCTTAGAGATGACAACTTTAAGAATTAGAGATATAGATGATATCAAGTTAAGAAAAGACTTCTATTTGCATAATGTTGAACTATTAGATATCAAATGTCCTGATTGGCATAGACATATAAAAGATTATGATTTTAAGAAAAAAATAGTCTTCTTTCTTTTGAAACACAGAATGGTTAATATTTTAGATAGGTTATACAAAAAATGAAAAAGAAAATATTGTTTGTAAATGATGAAATGACGATGGGCGGAGTAGCTAGAATACTCAACACTTTTTTATCGATGATCGATAGAGATAAATATGATGTCGATCTATTGGTATTACACAAAAGAGGAGAATTATTAAAAGAAGTACCTGAGGGGATTTCTGTCTATGGAGGGACCTCTTTCTTTAAAACTATTGATATTCCTTTATCTCAATGTAAATTCAGTGATTTATTCTCTAAGTTCAGATTACTTTTTTATATGAAGACAGGCCTTATCAAAAAGAGAATAAAGAAGGAAAGAGAACTCATCCTTAAGAAAGATTATGATATTGAATTTAGCGCAAAAGAGGGTTTTTGCACTATCTTCACTGCTTATGGCAATAGTGATAGAAAGATAAATTGGGTACAAGTAGATTATAAAGAATGTAACTATTCAAAGAATCACATGAAACTCATGAAAGAAGCTTTGCAATTAATCGATATGAATATCGCCTGTTCAAATAAAGTCATGGAAGCATATAAAGAATTATTTAAGGTTGATAGAATAAAGGTTATCCATAATTTAATCAATGAAAAAAGAATATACGAAAAGTCATTAAAAAAATCCCAATTTGATTTTGGAAGTGATAAGATAAAACTTATTACTGTCGCTAGATTCCATCATCAAAAAGGTTTAGATCGTTTAATTAGAATTTATAGTCAATTAGATGCCTACTATGATTTAACTATTGTGGGCGATGGTGAACTAAAAGAAGAATTATATAGTCTAGCTAATAAGTGCGGAGTATTAGACCAAATAAGATGGACAGGCATCTTAGCTAATCCATATCCTGAGATAAGACATAGCGACTTATTTGTCATGCCATCGGTATATGAGGGCTATCCTACTATCACTATTGAATCATTAATTAGTGGCACACCGGTGCTAACCACAGAAGTAGCAGGAGTTAAGGAACAATTGACAGAACCACAGTATGGTTACGTAGTAGAAAATAGTGAAGAAGCCTTATTTGCCAAATTAAACTATTTAAAAGATAAGAAAGAACTTCTAAGAAAATATAAAGAAGCTCTAAAAGATTATCATTACGACAATGAGAGTATCCTCGATGAGTACTATAAGATCTTTAACTAAGATATTGTTAATTATTGAGAGAAAGAAAGGATATTAGACTATTATGAATAAATATGATTTTATTGTGGTTGGAGCAGGCTTTGCGGGAGCTACAGTTGCAGCTTTAAAAGGCAGAGATGGTAAAAGAATACTCATCATTGAAAAAAGGGATCATATCGGGGGAAACTGTTATGACTATGAAAAAGATGGCATTCTCATTCATAAGTATGGACCACATATATTTCATACTAATCATCAAGATGTATATGAATTTTTAAGCGAGTATACTAACTTTTATCCTTATGAGCATCGTGTATTAGGCCACATTCAAGATAAATTAGTTCCTATTCCTTTTAATCTAAAGTCTCTAGAGGAATGTTTTGTCAATCATGAAGAATTAAAGAAGATACTTACTGAAGAGTATGGTTTG
>CALBGK010000216.1 GCA_937893115.1 uncultured Erysipelotrichaceae bacterium
CTATCGGTGTCTTAGACGACGAAGATCTACCTTTAGTACTTCCTGATTTAGATGACTATGGTCCATCTAAAAATGGTGGGGCACCACTTGATAAAGCGATTGATTGGGTAAATGTGGAATACAATGGCAAAAAGGGCAAAAGAGAGACTTCGACTATGCCTGGTTCGGCTGGTTCAAGCTGGTATTACTTGCGCTATATCGACCCTGATAACACTGGATGCCTGTCGATTTATATATCGGCGGTCCTGAACATGCGGTAGGCCACTTGTTGTATTCACGTATGTGGAATAATTACCTCTATGATAAGGGTCTAGTTTTTACTAAAGAACCTTTCCAAAAATTAGTTCATCAAGGATATATCCTTGGATCTAATGGTATTAAGATGGGTAAACGATATCCTGAATATGTCGTCAATCCAAATGATATCGTGAGAGACTATGGTGCTGATACCTTACGTCTTTATGAGATGTTTATGGGTCCGTTAGAGGCTGATAAACCATGGTCTACGCAAGGTATAGAAGGTGCACATCGATGGTTAGAAAGAGTATGGCGACTAATTGTTGAAAGTGATAAATTAGTCGATGACAATGACCATAGTTTAGATTATTCATTTAACTTCTTGGTTAAGAAGGTTACGGAAGATATTGAAAATCTACGTTTGAATACTGCTATTTCTCAAATGATGATCTTCATTAATGACTGTTATAAACAAGAAAAAGTATACAAGGGATATATTATTGATTTTGTGGCAATGTTGTCATGCTTCACACCACATATCGGTAATGAAATGTATGAAATACTGACTGGCAAGACAGATTTAGCTTATCGTCCATGGCCAAAATATGATGAATCTAAGCTACAGCTAGAAGAAAAAGAAGTAGTTGTTCAAGTAAATGGCAAGGTGCGTGCTAAATTTATGGCTAGCACTACTTGGGATGATGAAGAATTATATGCTGAAGCTCTTAAGCAAGATAATGTCGTTCGTTTTATTGAAGGCAAAGAAATTAAAAAGCACTTTGTAATCAAAGGCAAAGTAATAAATATCGTAGTTTAATCATGATGGAAAAATATAAGCTCAATTCGCCATATGATAACTTAGCTCTTGATATTTCGGTATGTAAAGCACAAAGTCAGAAAGCCTTATTTGTCATCGCTCATGGCATGGCTGAGCATAAAGAAAGATATATAAGTTTTATGGAATATCTAGCTTCTAAGGGCTATACTTCATTAATCTATGACCATCGTGGTCATGGGCAAAGTGTCAAGACTAAGGATGATTTAGGCTATTTTAATGATGAAAGTAGTGATGCTATCGTCGAAGATTTAGCTATGATTATTGATGATGCCAAGACTAGATATAGTGTTCAAAAACTTATTCTTTTAGGACATAGTATGGGTTCCATGGTTGTAAGGAAGTATCTTCAAAAACACGATGAACAGATAGATTCCCTTATCGTATGTGGCTCTCCTAGCTACAATCCTTTGAGTAAAATAGCCCTCTTGTTAATTGATGTCATGAAATCATTTAAGGGTGATAGATATCGCAGTCCTTTGATACAGAATCTAGCTTTTGGCTCCTATAATAAGGGGATTATAGGTGAGTCAGAGAATCGTTGGCTATCTTATAATAAAGACAATGTTAAAAACTATGACGAAAATGAATTAGATGGCTTCATCTTTACTTTGAATGGTTTTAAAAATCTCTTTACACTTATGCAAGATGCCTATGATAAAAAGGATTATGAAGTCAAAAATAGTGACCTACCCATCCTTTTTATCGCTGGTCATGATGACCCAGTCATCATTAATGAAGAGAAGTTTAAGAGCGCTGTCGACTTTATAAAGAACTTAGGATATAAAAACGTTCAAGCTATCTTATATCCTAAGATGCGTCATGAAATATTAAATGAGTCTGATAATATTAAGGTTTATGAAGATATTATCAATTGGATAGATATTAAATAAGAAAACAATTATAAATAAGGCAGGTTGTCAATATTAAGAAATCAACACTTATTTATTACAAAGAAACAAATTATTATTTAGGAGAGGAAAATTATGAAAAAAATTATTTCAATCATCTTATTAAGCACTCTGCTTTTTGCATGTTCACAATCAAATGAAAATGGTATCTTTAGTTCATTCACTGAGAGCAACAGAGATAACATCAATATCTATTATTCTAATGAGCGTACTACTGATGGCAAGATGGACCTTAAGAATATGGGTATCAGTGCAGATCAAGAAACTGAAGTTGATGAACAAGTCATCGAAATCAAGAATAATATTCTTGGAATCATCACTGAGATTGGTTCATTAGAAAGAGAAGTACTTACTGATACTATTGTTACTAATGAAGGCTGTACTGTCTTAAAGACAAGTGAAAATAGCGATTATATCCGTTTGTGCAGTGATGGCAATATGGTATTCTCTAATAGTGAAACTCGTGAAACATATAAATTCACTAGTGAAGAGTATACATCTTTATATGAGGAGCTAGATAAAAATATCAATTCATATGATGAGTTGATCACTTCACTAGTTAGTGAATAATTAAGAAAATAGGCGAATCCAAAGTGATTCGCCTATATTTCTATGTTTTTAGTTTCTTTCTTCGATTTGTTTAATCATATCTACTCTTCTTTGATGTCTACCACCTTCAAAGCTAGTATTTAGCCATTCGTCAACTATCATCTTAGCCATTTCTGCTCCGATGACCCTAGCACCAAAAGCTAAGATATTTGCATCATTGTGCATTCTAGACATCTTGGCTGAATATGGTTCTGAGCAGACGCAACATCTAATTCCTTTGACTTTGTTGCAAGAAAGAGAGATACCAATACCTGTTCCACAGATGGCGATACCGTAGTCTACTTCGCCATTTTTAACAGCGTTAGCTAAAGTTTCTCCAGCGATAGGGTAGTCATATGATTCATGACTATCTGTGCCAAAATTTACCATTTCATATCCCTTATCTTCTAAGTAAGATATGAGGGTATTTTTTAATTCGACACCTGTATGGTCGTTTGCAATTCCAATTTTCATCTATACATCCTCACTCTTAATAATCATATCATGATTTGAAAGTGTGTTATAATACATTTTGTAATTATATGGCATTTAATTTAACAACAGAAAAATTTGAGGGTCCTCTTGATTTGATGCTTCATCTCATCAGAGAACAAAAGTTAGATATCTTTGATTTGGATATGGAAGTATTGACTGACCAATATTTAGCTTATCTTAATAAGATGGAAGAACTACATTTAGAAATAGAGAGCGAGTATCTTTTAGAACTGGCTATTTTAATTGAATACAAAAGTAAAAAACTCTTGCCTAAGGATGAGAAGGACGAAGACTTACAAGTAGAAGACCCTAAGGAATTATTGGTACAAAGACTATTAGAATATCAAAAGTATAAGGAAGCATCTTATAAATTGAATGATAGTTACATCTCTAGACAAGAGATATTCTCTAAGTCTCCTTCTTATGAAGATTATCTTGATAAGGATAGTGATGAAAATAAGATAGAAGGTAATCCTAATGACCTTTTTAAGGCTATGAATAGAATGCTTAGGAAGATGCAACTATCTAAACCTATAAATACCAGTTTCGCTAATAAAGAGATTTCTATCGATGATAGAATCTTAGAGATAAAAGCTCAGATGGTTGATTTACCAAGTACATTTAGTTTTGATGACTTAGTGACTGATGTGAGTGCTATCAGTGAATACATCATCACTTTTTTGGCGATATTAGATTTGATAAAAGACCATATCCTATTATTTAGTATTGATGATATGGACAATATATATTTAAAAAAGGCAGGTTTTAATTAATATGATGACTATTATTGGAAGAGAGATGAGTAAAAGTGAGAAAGCAAGATGGAGAAATCGTATCAGCAAGGTCAAGAAAGTCGTCGGACAAGAAAAAGATATGCAAGCCATCATCGAGGGACTTTTATATATCGCTGGTGAAGATGGACTCAAGATCGAACAGATTATGATGGCTATCGATAGTAATTATGATGAAGTGTTAGGACTATTAAAGGTAATAAGAAAGAAGTATAGCCAAAAGACTAGCGGTATAGAACTTGTGACCTTTGCTTCAAGATATAAGTTTGTCACAAAAGATTTTATCTATCCTTACGCTGTTAAATTACTAGATACAGCTAAACCACAAACACTATCTCAAAGTGCCTTAGAGACTTTGGCCATCATTGCCTATAAACAACCTATCACTAGAGTCGAGATAGAAGAACTCAGAGGCGTCAGCTCAGAAATGATGCTTAGAAAATTATTATCGAGGGGACTAATTAAAGAATCAGGCCGTTCATCTGCGCCAGGAAGACCTATATTATATGAAGTGACCGATGAATTTATGGATTCTTTTAAACTCGATGATTTAAAAGAATTGCCAGAACTTCCAGAATATGAAAATGAACAAGAAGACTTATTTGATTAGAGAATATAGAAGTAGCGATATCGATGCAGTTATCGCTCTTTTTAAAGATACCGTCTATGCGATTAATTCTAAAGATTATTTTTTCAATCAGATTGAAGCCTGGACCAATATCGATGTGAATAAGTGGATCGAAACACTGGAGAAGAATTATTCTTTAGTAGCTACTATCGATGAAAAGATAGTAGGTTTTGGTGATATGGATGATAATGATCATCTTGACCGTCTATATGTCCATAAAGATTATCAAGGTTTAGGCATCGCAACTAGCCTATGTGATAAGTTGGAGGCAAGAGCATCTAAAGAAATTAGTACTTTTGCTTCGATTAGCGCTAAAGGTTTCTTTGAAAAAAGGGGATATTCGACAATAAAAGTCCAAGAAGTATGTCGTCATGGCATCTATTTGACTAATTATATAATGCTTAAGGAGCTTTAGGATAATTATTCTTGCTCGGTAATAATAATGAGGAAAGGAAATTATGCCAGCTAAGAAATTATCCATCGTTATTTTATTATCTATCCTATTATCCTTTTCTATCATCGCCGCTATTAAGATATATGGTGACATACGCCTCGGTTTAACTAGTATTTATGTGGCAAGCCATAATATAAGTCATCGAAGTGAGATAAGTATTGAAGATATAAAAGAGATATTGGTACCTAAAGATTATTTGAGCGAAGATATCTATCTAGAAAAGGATGATATTCTAAACAAATATGTAAAAGTCAATCATAGTATACCTAAGGGTTCTTTTTTCTATAAATCTTCATTAGAAGCTAGCGATACGATGAACGACCATGCTCATACTATTTTAGAAAAAGGTCAATCGACCTATGATTTAAATATTAAAGATATTAATGTCAATCCTGCTCATCTAAAGACAGGCATGCGTATTAATCTCTATTTAACTTTAGATGAAGATAGACCTATCAGTGACATTCTTTTAAAAAATGCCCTCATCACTGGAATGTATGACCATAAGTATCAAATGATTAACAAGCTTAGTGATGAAGGGGATATAGAGATTATTTCTATTGCCGTCAATACTGATGATATCATTTATCTCAATAAGGCTTTACTCTTAGGTAAGATATCCTTGGTTGTGAGCGATGATACTTATAAGGAGAATTCAACTTGTCACATTATTAAAGATTCGCTAGTTTTCCCCTTTTTAGATTAGCTAGATATTCGTCGACTTCTCTTTGATTATTTAAAATGATAGTTTTGTCTTGATATTTATTGATGATGGCTTGATAGCGGTCTTTATAAGTCTTAGTTCTTCCCTCATAGACTATCCACCAAAAGAAGCTTAAATCAAATTTCTCATTGCAATTTTCGCCAGCATCATCTCTTACTCTGCCTCGATTTTGCCAAAAACGAGAAAAGGCGCGAGGCAAGCAGACATGGACGGGAAAGTTTAAAAAGATAATCTTATCAGAAAGCTCAAAGCGCTTATCTTGTTTAAGTTTTTGATAATTACCCTCGATTATCCAATTATCTTTTTGCATAAAATTATTTACTATTTCTTCAGCCTCATTTAAATTTCTCTCTTTCCAGTTGGCGATGAAATTAACCCTGTCTAGATGCATGACTTCGATATCATAAATATCTTTGAGTTTTTTGGCCAAAGTACTTTTACCCGCTCCAGTATAACCGATGATGGATATTTTCATACGCTTATTCTAGTAGAATCATGATAAAATGTCCACATGAAAAAATATGTCAAATGGCTCTTATTGATACTTTGGATGATAGTTATTTTCAGCTTTTCTAATCAGAATGGACAAGCTTCACAAAATGTCTCAGACGGACTTTTATTTAATATCTTAAACTTCTTACCTTTTAATCTAAGCGCAGATATTATTTCTATATTATCTATTCTTATAAGGAAG
>CALBGK010000217.1 GCA_937893115.1 uncultured Erysipelotrichaceae bacterium
GAAGGGTGCGACACCTAAGGAATTTGTCGACCCTATCATCGACAATGCTAAAGACTTATGGAAGAGCTTAAATATCAGCTATGACAAGTTTATTAGAACGACCGATCCTGAGCATGTAGTTTGTGTTCAAAAAGTCTTCAATAAATTATATGAGCAGGGTGATATCTATAAGGGTTCATATGAGGGCTGGTATTGCACACCATGTGAATCATTCTGGACCGAGTCACAATTAGTTGATGGCAAGTGTCCTGATTGTGGTCGCGAAGTTAAACTCATGAAGGAAGATGCTTACTTCTTAAGATTATCTAAGTATCAGAAACAATTAGAGGACTATCTAAGCGAACATCGCGATCTGATGCAGCCGGAATCTCGCTACAATGAGATGCTCAATAACTTCTTGAAGCCTGGTCTAAAAGATTTATGTGTATCGCGTTCTAGTGTTAAATGGGGTATTCCTGTCACCTTTGATGAAAGTCAAACTGTCTATGTCTGGGTCGATGCCCTTACAAACTATATCAGCGCCCTAGGTTATCTAAGTGATGATGATACTATGTTTAAGAAGTATTGGCCAGCAGATTTGCACCTAGTAGGAAAGGAGATATTCCGCTTCCATACAATAATTT
The DNA here is from genome assembly GCA_937893115.1 of uncultured Erysipelotrichaceae bacterium. Classification (GTDB taxonomy): domain Bacteria; phylum Bacillota_I; class Bacilli_A; order Erysipelotrichales; family Erysipelotrichaceae; genus CALUZH01. The sequence continues at coordinate 624 of CALBGK010000217.1, forward strand.
GGCCTATCATTCTTATCGCATTAGGACTACCTTTGCCTCGTAAGGTATATGGTCATGGATGGCTAACGATAGGTGGAGGAAAGATATCGAAATCTAAGGGCAATTATAAAGACCCTCGCGAGTTTATCAAAGACTATGACGCCGATACACTTCGTTATTTCATCTTGAGTGAAGTACCATTTGGTCAAGATGGAAACTTCTCTGAAGAGCTCATGATAGAAAGAAGAAATTCCGATTTGGCCAATGTAACCGCACAATCACGATGACTAATAAGTACTTTGGTGGCGAAGTTACTAAAATTAAAAATATTGAAGCACTAGATAGAGAAGTAATCGATTATCTAAATAGTCTAGATAGCGAAGTTGAAGAAAAGATTGAAGCTTTAAATATTCCACAAGCTTTAGCTGGTATCTTTGATCGCTTAAAGCGTCTAAATAAATATATTGATGAGACAGAACCTTGGAAGTTGGGTAAGGATGAAAGTAAGAAAGAACGCTTAAATGATGTCTTGTATACCATCTTAGAAGGCGTTAGAATCTGTGCTATCAATTTAAGATCATTTATCCCTGAGACTAGCGATAAGATATTCGCTCAATTGAATAGCGAATTAAATAATTTTGAATCTATTGAATTTGGTACT
>CALBGK010000218.1 GCA_937893115.1 uncultured Erysipelotrichaceae bacterium
AGTGAAATACAAAATAAGATGATGAATCATGAAGCTGTCAGCAAACTAAGGGCTTCATACTACTTTCTAGGAGCCTTATTAGGGCGCTTTAAAGAAGTTAAGATGAAGATGCCTGGAGGCTGTGACTTAGGTCCTCGACCTATTAATTTACATCTCAAAGGCTTTGAAGCACTAGGTGCGACAGTTGATTATGAAAATGGCTATTATACGATAAAGGCCGATGAACTAGTTGGGAATAATATCTATTTAGACTTTGCTTCGGTGGGGGCAACCATCAATATCATGATGGCTGCTGTCTATGCCAAGGGTAGAACCGTAATAGAAAATGCGGCGAAAGAGCCAGAAATAATTGACGTAGCTACTCTTTTAAATAAGATGGGTGCAGAGATTAGGGGAGCAGGTACTGATACGATTACCATCGATGGCATTACGAAACTTGGCGGTTGTGTACATGAAATCATTCCTGATCGCATCGAAGCTGGTACCTATATTATCTTGGCAGCTGCTTGTGGTGAACGTGTGAAGATTAATAACGTCATTCCGCAACACCTTGAAGCCCTCTTATCTAAATTGCAAGAGATGGGTGTCAACATGGAAATAGGTAGTGACTATGTCGAAGTATTTGAAAGTCATGAATTAAAAGCCATCGATGTGAAGACTTTGCCATATCCAGGACTTGCCACCGACCTCCAACAACCACTCACTGCCTTACTGACTCAAGCTATCGGTGTCAGCAAGGTGACAGAGACGATATATCCAGAGAGATTTAAACATTGTCATGAACTCAATAAGATGGGTGCAGACATCGAAATATATAATGGCCAAAGCATTATTAACGGTCCAACACCACTACATGGGGATGTAGTTACGGCTACCGACTTGCGTTGCGGAGCATCGCTCATCATCGCTGGTTTATTGAGTGATGGAGAGACAATAATCAAAGATGCCTATCATATCTATCGTGGTTATGATTCGATTAAAGAAAAATTAAAAGCTTTAGGTGCATGTATCGAATAATCGTATTTACAAAGCAAACTTTATTTGATAAAATTAGTGAGCACTTAGAACTTACTTTAGGTTGATAAGATACTTAAGGCAGAAGGGAGATTACTATGAAAAAAGGAATTCATCCTGATTACCATAAGGTAACAGTAACATGTGCAGGTTGTGGAACAACTTTTGAAGTTGGTTCTACAAAAGCTGGAGAAATTAAAGTTGATACTTGTTCAAACTGCCATCCATTCTACACTGGCAGACAACGTTTCGCAGCTGCACAAGGACGAATTGAAAAATTCAATAAGAAATATGGCTTAAATAAAAAATAAGGGTGCTAATCCTTATTTTTTTAAAAGGAGATTAAATTAATATGTATCAAAGATATAAAGACGGATGGTTAGAGACAATATCTGGCTGCATGTTCGCTGGCAAGACCGAAGAATTGATCCGCCGAATTAAAGTATTAGAATATGCCAAGAAGAGGATAATGGTCTTTAAACCAGCTATCGACAATCGCTATTCGGATACTAAGGTAGTTTCTCATTGTGGAAGCTATGTTGACAGCTACGTGGTTAGAAGTCCTAGAGAAATCTTAGAGATGGTTAAGGATGATACCGATGTCATTGCGATAGATGAAGTTCAATTCTTTGACAATACTATTTGTGAAGTCTGCAATATTTTAGCCAACAAGGGTAAAAGAGTGATGGCTGCAGGTCTGGATACCGATTTTAGAGGAGAACCTTTTGGACCTATGCCAACACTTATGACGCAGGCAGAATTTGTAACTAAGTTGACAGCGATATGCAATTCGTGCGGAGCACCAGCTACTAGAACTCAACGCATTATCAATGGTGAACCAGCTAAGTATGATGACCCTATCATTTTAGTAGGAGCTAGTGAGAGCTATGAAGCTAGATGTCGCCATTGTCATGTCGTCAAAGACCGTCCTGATAAAATGGAGGGCTGATTATGGATGAAAAGATTATAAAATGTCAAGAAATCGAAAAGCGTTATAATGAGATATCTGATTTGATGTCGACAGAAGAAGTGGCATCAGATCCTAAGCAATTTACTAGATTATCTAAGGAACAAGCATCTATTAAAGGTGCTTTTGATGCTTATCAAGAGTATAAGAAATTGACATCTGCACTTAAAGATGCTGAAGAGATGTTAAATGAAGACGATGAAGAATTAAAGGCCATGGCTCTTCAAGAAGTTGAAGAGCTCAAGGAAAAGATAGAAGCTATTGAAAAACATATCGAAGTCTTGTTGATTCCTAAAGATCCTGAAGATGGCTATGATTGTATCGTCGAGATTAGAGGAGCTGCCGGTGGCGATGAAGGTAATATCTTTGCGGGCGACTTATTCCGCATGTATTCATATTACGCTGAAAGCCTAGGCTATAAGATTCAAGTCATGGAATCTTCTGAATCAGAAGCTGGTGGTTACACTTTGATTTCTTTCTTGGTTAAGGGGCAAGATGCTTATCGCCACTTTAAGTTTGAAAGTGGAGCTCATCGCGTACAACGTGTTCCAAAGACCGAAACTCAAGGACGTATTCATACTTCAACTGCTACTGTCTTAGTGCTTCCTGATATTGAAGAGGCAGATATTGAGATACCTGATTCTGATTTAACGATTGAAACTCATCGCTCATCAGGAGCTGGTGGACAGCATATCAATAAGACAGATAGTGCTGTTCGCATTACGCACATTCCGACTGGTATCACTGTCAATTGCCAAGATGGACGTAGCCAGATGGCAAACCGTGAGACGGCTTTGAAGATTATCCGTGCCCGCGTCTATGAAGAGATGGCTCGTCGTAAAGCAGAAAAAGAAGGAGCTATTCGTAAGTCTAAGATAGGCACCGGTGACCGCAGTGAAAAGATTAGAACTTATAACTATCCACAAAATCGTGTTTCTGATCACCGCATCGGTCTCACGATTACCCAATTAGATCGCATCATGGAAGGCAAATTAGATGATATCATCAATGCCTTATT
>CALBGK010000219.1 GCA_937893115.1 uncultured Erysipelotrichaceae bacterium
ATTAACCATTTTTTTGCCTCTATCTCCGGCTTCGCTAGCCTTAATATTCTTCTTCATCTCAGCGACAAACATATAATCGATTAAGTCATAGATATCCTCGAAGTTATTATAAAAAGTTCGTCTAGATATTCCACGCTCATCACAAATATCTTGGATGGTGACGTCCTTAAATTTCTTCGTTCCCAACAGTTTTAAAAATGCATTAGCTATAGCAGGTTTAGTGAATTGTGTCGCTATCACACTTCTTAATTACTTTATCACCGCGATACTTTTTGTGAAGCATGAAATAAATCATTTTCATCTACCTTATCACAATCAAAACCACAAGGATACATGTCCTTATCTTATGACTTAAAGACAGTGATGAGCAAGCTAACAAGATGATGTCAAGATCAGCTAGCGTATAAGTGACATTGAATTATTCAACCATGGATTCTAGATAAAAACACTGGTTGCCGCATCCTAAACCATTTATGCATAGGCACAGCAAAGTGATAAGCCAAGCGTAAGCATTACCTATATCCATGAACTTAAGATTAAAAATAGTTTAATGATGTCGACTTCATTTCCTTTTTCTACTTACATTATGGCAAAATTCAAGAGAGATGGATTTCGCAATTATTTCCATTTATGAACTTAGTTTACATATTCATAAAATTGGTCAATATTTTACAAATTTCATTTTTTGTAAAGAAAAGCTATCCATAGGGATAGCTAATACTAGTTCTTTTGGATGAAATGATAGATTTCTTCTCTTCTATCTTCCATATCTTGACGGCCTAGATTATATAATTCAATGAGCTTATCTTTGTCGCCATTTAAACGATTAACTGGCACAGTCTTAGTCGGATAGAAGTAAAGAGCTTTATTATCTTTTTCTAAATCCTTGATGATTTGAATTTGTTTATTATAGTTTAGATGTCTGATGGCATAGTCCTTAGCGACACTAGGATGGTTTAGATAATTTAATTTCATGAGAAATTTGATAAACCAAGAAGCTTCTTTACGCACATAGTCCTTAGGTTTGGTCGTAATTACTAAGTGGAGATCATTATTATCTTTGATTGATTCTTCAATCGGTATCATCTTAGTAATACCACCATCTAATAATTCCTTGCCTTCATGTTTAACGACACGACCAATGATAGGTAGTGTACAAGCGCCCTTCAATAAGTCCATCTTTAAATCGATGTCTTGGACATTATAGAATTCTGTACCGCCCTTATCTAAGTCATAGACGCCTATTTTAGCCTTTTTATCAGTCTGAATAACTCTTTCAATATCAAAGTGAAAGACTTGTGGCAAGATATAATCAAAGAGGTAGTCATAACCTACATAACGTCCTTCACGCAAAAGCGAGCGCCAACCTACTAGTTGTTTATCAGCAATATAATTAGTTGATAAATCAAATAGATACTTCTTTTCTTTTAATAAGAAAGAACACAAGTGGACAGCTCCTGTCGATATACCATAGGCATTATCAAATTCAATGCCTTCATCGATGAGCCAAGATAGGCAGCCTGCGGTATAAGCGCCTCTAAATCCGCCACCCTCTAATACTAAAGATATTTTCTTTGTCATAAAAATCCCCTTTATTTATGCTTAAAGCTATAATATTCGCTATCTTTATTTTCATCAATTCCACTTTCTTCTTCATATATTCTAAAGGTATGATTTTTAAATAAAGATTCAAAGTCTTCTATACATAAGGCATAGCGACTGCCATTTCGATAATTTATTAAGTTATCATTACGCATGACATAAAAGCTATTGATATTATCATCAGTCAAGACAATGCCCTTCTTTAATAGTTCTAAAGCTTTTTGATAGTTTAAGATATCGCTCATAATAGGTGCTCCAACAAGGTCTTAAACCCTATGAGTGCTAATATAATGCCACCAAAGATGATAGCCTTATCTTTTAATAATACACCTAAATGCTTTCCTAGTTGATGAGCGATAAGACAACATATCGTTGTGACAATGGCGATGATAAGACAAGCCAAAAATGGATTGATGCTCAAAAGCGGTAAGCTGACACCGATAGATAAAGCGTCAATACTTGTAGCTATAGCTTCAGTAATCAATATCTTATTAGAGAAAGTCTCGCACCCATTACAGATATCATCATCTTTTTTAAGACCTTCCCTAATCATTCTAATACCTAAGAAAGCTAATATACCAAAGACTATCCAATGGTCCACTGCTTCTACATAAGAAATAAATGGCAAAATGATAAAGTAGCCAATGAGTGGCATCAAACCCTGAAAAAAACCAAATAACAAGGCGGAAATAAGCATTTCTCTAGTCTTGTAGTTAGCATATCTAATTCCATTGGCTATGGAAACGGCGCTGGCATCCATCGCTAGTCCAACACCTAGTAAAATAGCACTTAACAATTTATCCTCCACATAAAAAGACTTAAAACTTTTAAGTCTTTCTTAAACGTATTCATAGTATCAAATATTCCCCACGGCTTCAAGCTAAAATATTGGCGCAAAGACAGCTAATATCGCCTGAGCTATACGAATGATGATATTGGTCTTTTGTACCTTTTCTAAAGTAATCTCTTCAGATTCTTTTAAAGTCGCAAGATAGTCAGCCTTCATCTTCATGATCTCATTATCAAAGGCGATTAAGGTACCACATTCATAATGGAGATAGTAAGAGCGATAATCCATATTAATCGTTCCACAAAGAGCGATATTATCATCGCTCACAAAGAGTTTAGAGTGAATAAAACCAGGAGTGTATTCATATATCTTAACGCCTGCCTTTAATAAGACCTCATAATTACTTCTAGTGACCATAAAGACAGTCTTTTTATCCGGAATCTTAGGAACGGTAATAATGACTTCGACACCTTGTTTAGCCGCTGTCATTAGGGCATGGGTCATATCATAATCTAGTATGAGATAAGGCGTATGAATATAGATATATTTCTTAGCCTTATTGATTAGATTTATATGCACGGTTCTAGCGACATCTTCATCATCGGTCGGACTGTCTGAAAATGGTAAGACGATGCTGTTAGAAGTGACCTTACGACTCTTGAGCATGAAGTCATCATATTTGAGTTTCTCCTTAGCAAAGACATTATAGAATTGAATAAACATGACGGTCAAAGAGCTGACAGCCTCTCCCCTTAAAGAAATAGCTGTATCTTTCCAATGTCCAAAGCGTTCAATGGCATTGATGTATTCATCAGCAATGTTTAAACCGCCCATATAACCGTATTCATTATCGATGACACATATCTTGCGGTGGTCGCGATTATTGGCTTTCGATAAGAATACCAGAAAGGTAGAAACAGGATTAAAGGCGACGATGTTGATACCGTAAGAGCGCATCGTATTCTCGAAGTCTTTGGGAAGGCAGGTGATGCTGCCTCCATCATCGTACATAAAGTAGACCTCGACGCCCTCTTTCACCTTTTCTTTTAGTACCTCAGTAATCTCGCTTAACATTTTTCCTTCTTTGACGATAAAGAATTCCAAGAAGATGAAATGTTTAGCTTTTTTCAAATGCTTGATCAAATCATCAAAATAGGTTTCCCCACTAGGAAAATAACGTACTTTAGTATTTTTGTAATAAGGATAATAAGCATTATTTTTGACATAGTTAAACTGTTGAGAGATATCGGCAGAATCAATATTTATATCTTCGCTCACATATTTGCGATAGACGTTTTTTCCATACATAAGATTTCTAGTAATCTCTTTGCGCAAACTCTTAGGTATCTTCTGTTCCGCAAACATCAGGTAGATGACACCGCCTACGACCGGAATAAAGTTAATGAGTATTATCCAGGCTAATTTATATGATGTATTGACATTACGATTGACAATGTAAATGGTGATGATGATATTCAAAACTAAAAAAAGAGTTCTGGTGACTTGTGATGTCAAAGAAAAGGAATACAGCGACAAGATAACAAGAGCTAGTTGCAATACCATAATCATCGCAATCATAAAGATTCGCGACATCATAAACTTTAATAAATAATCAAAAATCTTACGCATAAACTTATAACTTATATCTAAAAATACATTTTACTCTTTCGTTTTTTCTATATAATTCATGGTCGACAGGTACATCAAAGACGCCTAAGAATTGACCATTCAATTTAACTAGGGTCTTATATGAGGCGATGTTGTCAGGTGAACAAGTGATGATGAGCTCACTCATGTGATATTCTCTTTTAGCTATTTCAAAGACTTTGAGACAAGCCCAATAAGCATAGGAATGACCACGATGTAAGCTATGGATAAAATAACCGATATTGCCATAATAGAACATATTCTCATCCATCTTAAAGCGAATATCGATGCTTCCAAGCTTAATCCTCGTACCATGTTTATAGATGTTGTAGAAGATGCAAGGTACAGAATCATAGGCTTCTTCGGCGCTGACTTTATAATTCTCTTCTAAGTCGACTACTTCACCTTCGTAAAAACTCTTACGACTCATCAACTTTCTTAACAAGTTCAATAAACTCACCTTCGTCTATGGCTCCCTCATGTATCTTCACATCATTAAGATAAAAGCTCGGAACATAATAATAGTCATAAGCATCCGCTAATTGCCTATCTTCGTTTTCATCAATGATGATAAGCTTTGCATCATTAAAAGGATACTTATCAATAAATTCCAAAGCTCTTCTACAATATGGACAGGACTTAATGATAAAAAGTTTAACTTCTTTCATAAATATATTATATCAAAATCCACGACTTCCGCCAGTGTGCGAAACACCGCTAGAACCACGGAAAGAACCACTACTAGAAGAGCCGCTGCTCTTATTTATCTTTGTCTTATACATAGTTGTATATAGGAACAAATCTCTTTTCTTATTGAGCTTTAAGCTGCCTGCTTCGATATAATTGGTCGCTTCATGTTTAAGAGATTTCATCTTCATACTCTTTGATGTGGCAACGATAAAGACTATCGTTATAATAGCCGCAACAACAAGGGAAGAAATAAGCATCGTCATTAAATAATCATGATTGATACGATCTGGATTGGCTAAAAAGTAAGCTGACTCATCAAGGAAGGATAAAATAGCACCAGCGTAATCGCCTCTTACCATCTCATCATTTACTAAGTCTAATAACTCATCGATAGCTGAAGAATCAAAATTATCTTGAATATTGCCACTAGAGACGATGACATATTCCCTATTAGCCATATTGATGCCAAAGATTAAGCCATCACTCTTATAGTCGCCATAGTCATAGAAATCACTAGCCCATACTCTGATATCCCCAGCATAATATTCATCGCCAGTCAATATTGCGACACTGATATCATATCGGTCTTCGATATCATCTATCTTTTCTTGAATTTCCTCTATTTCTTCCGTACTTAAAAGTCCCGCTTCATCATTGATGCTATTTGAAGCGGCACTCAGATTTATATTGCCAATCAAAAATAGGCAGCATACTAAAATAACAATCTTTTTCATAAGTATCTAATACATAAATAGCCAATGGCAAATATTACCACAAAGCTAAGGACAAAAATGAGAATAGAGTAAAGCACTAGTTTCTTAATATCACTAGGAATCTCACCAGCTACTTTTAAAGTCTGACCATTAATGGCGAAGGTATAAACCTTATCATTATATGTTCGCGATAAAAGATAGACAGGTAAAAGAGCATAATGAAACTTGCCATCATTAAAAATGATGGATGAACCCTCTAAGATGCAAGACGAATAACCAACTACTGTACTAGCTAAGGCCTTTATCATGCTGCTTTGAATTCTTTCATTCGCTCTTTTCTTACAAGTATCTTCATCTTCTTGGCGAATATCCGCATAAAAACCCGCAAGATATGCCGTATTAAAGTCAACAGCCTCACTATAATCAAATGGCTCTAGAGTTTCAGATAGAGCGCTATCTAACTTGATAGAGGCATCGACAGGAACTTTATTAAAGGATAATTCACCATCTCTAATACCTAAAAAGTGACTAACTTGCGTATAGTGATAACTACTATCAGACCATGTTCTACGCTTAGTCATCTTAAATCTGGCACTGCAATCAGCATCACAGTCAAATAGCCAATAAGGGACATAGACACCTTCGACCTTATCTAAGTATTTATGACTCTTAAAATCACGAGGCAAGAGAAACTTATTTTTAAGCTCATTTTCTAAGGCGTTGATAGCTTCGGTCTTGCTATGTTTAAAAGGAATAACCAAATCTGGTTTCAAACTTCCCGATACCTTTTCATTTAAGATGATACTTCCACCACAATAGGGACAGATAGAAGTAGAATTCTCTTCATCCATTACTACACTGCCACCACATGAAGGGCAGGTATATTCATACTTGCCCAATTCAATATTTTCATACTTATATGTTTGCCAATTACATTCAGTATCTTTAATATTTATTTCTTCATTATATTCTGCTAAGGTCTCGATTGGATATTCAGTATCACAATAGGGACATTTTAAATTTTGACTACCTGGATCATAGGGTATATCTGCCCCACAATTAGGACATTTATAAGCACTGACAGCTGTCATATTATTTTAATTTATTGCCACAAGATGGGCAGAAGTGATCATCGGCATTAACCTTATTTCCACATTTAGGACAATAATTGGTTGTAGTGCCCCCTGCCTTGGCATAGAGGTCATTGATATTAGCTCCTCCAGCTTGATTAGCCATATTCATGCCGAAGAAACCGTTAAATGCCCCTGCGGAATTCTTAGCAGCATCTCTCATCGCGTCAGCTTGTGCACCAGCAAGAGTAGCAGCTGCCATACTTGGATCTTTTAAAACAGCTGACTTTTGCAGATTCTTAATCATATCTTCGTCTTCCTTAGAAGCAGTGATAGAATTAATGCCCATAGATACGATTTCAATACCACGCAAGCTGCGCCATTTAGAATTAAGATTCTCATTTAAGGCATCAACTAGTTCAAGTGTATGCATAGGAACTTCTGAGTAGCGAACACCATTTTGTGATATGGCTGCAAAAGCTGGTTGTAAGCTAGTTAAAAGCTCAGTCTTTAATTGATTGCTGATGGAATCTTTAGTAAAGATATCACTATTGCCGGCTACATTAGTATAGAAAAGTAGAGGGTCAACAATCTTGAAAGAGTATTCACCATTACAACGAATAGAAATATCGACATCTAAACCTATATTCTTATCGATTACTCTAAAAGGAATGGGTGTTGGTGTACCAAAGAGGTTGCGCATTATTTCCTTGGTATTGACATAATATACGCATTGGGTGGTATGTGCATTTCCATCATAAGCAATTCTTTGACTTAGTTCTTTAAATGTATTAGTGATACCACTTAATCCACCATCAAATATGCTTGGTGATTTTTCGGAATCGAATGTATAGTAGCCAGTTTCCGCAGCTACTTCGATTATCTTGCCATCTTCCACGATGAGAGCGCATTGGCCGTCATTTACAACGATACCAGAACCGTTAGTGATGATATCGTCTTGATTTTTAAATAAACCACTATCACCCTTCTTGACGCCTTTAGCCATTAGTACATCTTGTGACAATGCTTCACAGACAAAATAATCCTTCCATGTATCTTTTAATGTTGATAATGTTGCGTTTACTGCAGCTTTGATTAAGCCCATAATAAGCACCTCCTATTTATCTCAACTATAACACATTTCTCGTTTAAAAAAAGTTATAATTAATTGTATGGAAACAAGAAATATACCACTAGCCGTAAGGATGCGCCCAGAGAAAATCGATGACATTGTCGGTCAAGATAAACTTTTAGGTAAGGGTAAAATCTTACGCGAATTCATTCAAAATGATAATATACCATCCATGATCTTATGGGGACCACCAGGCATAGGAAAAACCTCTATCGCCAATGTGATTGCCAAGGAAACTAAGGCTAGATTCTATAGCTTTTCTGCCGTCAGCAATAGTATTAAAGACATCAAGAAACTCATGGAGGAGATAGATGAAGGTTTAGATTTAGAAAAGACCATTGTCTTTGTGGATGAATTTCATCGCTTCAACAAGTCCCAACAAGATGCCTTTTTACCCTATGTTGAAAAAGGCAGCATCATTTTAATTGGTGCTACGACAGAAAATCCATCCTTCGAAATCAATAATGCCCTCTTGTCACGCATGCGCGTCTTTGTCCTAGAAGCCTTAGATGAAGAAGATGTCTATAAATTATTATCCAGAGCTGTCAATAATGAAAATGGTTTAAAGAATGTCTCTATCAGTGATGATTCTTTACATAAGATAGCTAATCTAGCAAATGGTGATGCCAGAAATGCTTTGACAACTTTAGAATTAGCATATAATTATGCCAAAGAAATCGATGGAATAACTTATATAAGTGAAGAAGATATTAATAATTGCCTGAGTAGAAAGTCTTTACTCTATGATAAAAAGGGTGAAGAACACTACAATATCATCTCTGCCCTACATAAGTCGATGCGTAATTCTGATCCCGATGCCGCTATTTATTGGCTGGCAAGAATGTTAGAAGGTGGGGAAGAACCGTTATATATAGCTAGAAGGATCATTCGCTTTGCCAGTGAAGATATCGGTTTAGCTGATATCAATGCCTTAAAACTAGCTAATGATGCCTATAGCGCATGTCACTATATAGGTATGCCAGAATGTGCTCTAGCATTAGCTCAAGCCGTCATCTACATGTCTTTAGCTCCTAAATCAAATTCGGTTTATGTCGCTTATGAAAAGGCAAAAGATGATGCCATCAATACTGCCTCTTTACCTGTACCTATGCAAATACGCAATGCCCCAACCAAACTGATGAAAGATGCTGGTTATGGTAAAGGCTATATCTATGCTCATGATACTGAAGATAAGATAGCTCTATTAGAATGCATGCCCGACAATCTAAGAGGTACTCACTACTATTTCCCAGGTAGTCAGGGTTATGAACAAAAGCTAAAGGAAAGACTAGATAATATCGGTAAGTGGAAGAAGATACATAAAAACGAGGTTAAATAACCTCGTTTTATTCATCTTGGTAAGATAAGATAGCTTTGACATCCTTCTTTTGCACATGTCTTTCATAATAATTCTTAACGATGCGCATAAGTTTAGGACTGAGAATAATTAAACCGATGAGGTTAGGTATCATCATGAGACCATTAAAGGTATCAGAGATATCCCAAGCCAAAGATGAAGTCATCACTGCTCCAAAGACGATGACGACAATATAGATAATCTTGTAGGCAAAGACGCCCTTTTTCCCAAAGACATATTCTGTCGCCTTGGTTCCGTATTGCGACCAACCAACTAGCGTTGTAAAGGCGAATAAGAAGGTAGCGATGGCAATAAATATGGAACCGAATTGACCAAAGACATTCTCAAAAGCTAGAGATACTAAAGTGGCATCATTAACTCCAGGCATAGCAATACCAGTATTTAAATCGATATAACCAGATGACAAGACTACTAGGGCACTCATCGTACAGATTACAAAAGTCACAAAGAATACTTCAAAGATCCCCCACATGCCCTGCACTACTGGTTCCTTCGCATTTGAAGAGCTATGAGCCATAACCGATGAACCTAGACCTGCCTCATTAGAGAAAGCTCCTCTTTTAAGCCCTTGCACAATAACCTCTTGCACAGTAATACCAGCAATACCGCCTCCTATCGCTTCTGCATTAAAGGCCAGATTAAAGATGGAAACAAAAATAGCAGGTATCATATCAAAGTGATATATGAGCAAAACACAAGAGCCAATAATATAAAATATAGCCATAAAAGGAACAATCTTTTCTGCAAAGCTAGCGATACGTTTTAATCCACCAAAGATGATAATAGCTGTAAATATCATGAGTATGATACCAAGAATTAAAGATATAAGAGATATGCCAAAGACCATCTTATCTTCTACCCCTCTAAAGAAGACTTCTTTAATATTGATGACTGTCTTATTGACTTGTGACATATTGCCAATACCAAAACCTGCCAACATGGTAAAAAAGGCAAAGGCCGTCGCCAGTATTGGCCCTATCTTTTTACCATGTTTCATCTTGCCAAGGCCATCTTTTAGATAGTACATAGCTCCACCTGACCACTCACCATCACTATTCTTGCGACGATAGTATAAGCCTAATACTTCTTCTGCAAACTTAGTCATCATGCCAAAGAAGGCTGCTACCCACATCCAGAAGATAGCTCCTGGCCCACCCATGACTATAGCCGTCGATACGCCAGCAATATTGCCAGTGCCTATAGTTGCCGCTAAGGCAGTACAAAGTGATTGAAATTCAGAAATAGCTCGATGAGCATTTTTAGTATTCTTAGCCGCACTATCTCTTTTAAGTATTTGCCCAAGTGTCGTCTTAAACCATAAACCTATATGTCTAACTTGGAAAAAACCGCTGATGACAGTTAAATATAAACCAGTGCCCAAAAGAGCTACTAAACCTATCTTCACCCAAATAAATTCATTGATTACACTATTAATTTCCTCTATAAAAGTAAATACAGCATCCATATTTCTATCCCACCAAATAATATATTTACCATTATATACAAAAAAGCCCTAAATTTTTAGGGCTTTTTAATCGATTATTCGATTTCAATCTTAGCGTTTCCCTTGACTCCGCCTTTGACAACTTCATCAGGAAGGGCTTCGATTTTCTTTTTATTAGCTAGTTTTTCTTGTCGCTCAGCGATTAATTCTTGAGCACGAGTTTCAACTAGATCAGTTGTTTCTCTTTCGAAATTAGAACCAGTTCCAGCTGGAATCAATTTACCGATGATAACATTCTCTTTTAGACCTACTAAGTGGTCAACACGACCATTGACAGCAGCATCAGTCAATACTTTAGTTGTTTCTTGGAATGATGCGGCTGATAAGAATGAATCGGTTTCAACTGACGACTTAGAAATGCCTTGCAGGATCTGAGTGAACTTAGCAGCTACTTTTCTTTGGCGCAATAGTTCACTATTGATATTAGTCATCTTACGGATAGATAACGTCTGACCAGCAGATAGTCCACTATCATTTGGTTCAAGAACAACTACCTTCTTCAACATCTGTCGAATGATAACTTCGACGTGTTTGTCAGAGATATCGATACCAGTAACCGCGTAAACCTTCTTAACTTCTTTTAAGATATAGTTTTGAACGGCAGTAACACCAGCTATTTCTAGTAATTCCTTTGGATTGATATGACCTTCGGTCAGCTTTTCACCAGCTTTTACTTGTGAGCCAACATGTAACCATGAACGAACAGTTTGTGACATACCACATTTATGTTCGATGATGTTCTTGTCGTTGGCAATAGTGATAATCATACCACTGCGGTTTTCCATTTCTTCCATCGATGTGATTTCACCATCAATCTTAACTAAGACAGCTGGATGTTTAGGACAACGTGCTTCGAACAATTCTTCAACACGAGGTAAACCTTGAGTAATATCGCTATCGTTAGATGAGGCAACACCACCAGTATGGAATGTACGAATTGTTAGCTGAGTACCTGGCTCACCGATTGATTGGGCAGCCATGATACCGACAGCTTCACCATTTTCAACGAGCTTACCAGTAGCCATATTACGTCCATAACACTTACGGCAGATGCCATCTTTACACTTACATGTGAAAGTATTACGGATATAGATTGACTTAATACCAGCATTCACGATGCGATTAGCGATTTCTTCGTCGATGAATTCATCACTAGCGACAATTAATTCACCAGTATTAGGATCAACGACATCTTCCTTAGCATATCGGCCAATGATACGATCAGCGAATTTCTCGATGATACTGTTATCCTTGATATCGACGATATCTTCAACTTTATAGCCACGATCTGTATGACAATCATCTTCTTTGATGATGACATCTTGAGCTACATCGACAAGTCTTCTGGTCAAGTAACCAGATTCAGCTGTCTTTAAGGCTGTATCGGTTAGACCCTTACGTACACCGTGCGTAGAAATGAAGAATTCTGATACGTTTAGACCTTCACGGAACGAAGAATAGATAGGAACCTCGATGATTGAAGGTTGGTATTCTTTCTTCGATTTAGATTGAGTAGGTCTACCCATCAATCCACGCATACCTGCTAATTGGGTAAAGTGCGATTTATTACCACGGGCACCAGAAACGGCCATCATGTTGATAGGTGATTTTCTTGGCAAGTTAGCCATTACTTCATCACCGATGATATCTTTAGTATCTGACCATAGTTTAGAGAAATGTTTTTCCCATTCTGGTGGAGTGAGTTGTCCACGTTTCAATAATGTCTGTAAGGTATCAGCTTTTTCTTTGGCTTCAGCGACATATTTTTCCTTATTCGGTGCGACGTTGATATCGCTTAATGATACTGTCATACCAGCAACAGTAGAATATTCAAAACCTAAGTCTTTGATAGAGTCTAGGATGTCACTAGAACCTTCAGTGCGATAGCGATTGAAGACTTCAGCGATGACATTAGACAAGTCCTTCTTCTTGAATTCAGGATTGATAGGACTGTTTTGAATATGTTCTTTAATATTAGTACCAAGAGGTACGAAACAATCATCTGGTGTAGCTTTTAAGCTTTCAGCAGTGACATAGTTGATGTATGGGAAGTCACTAGGGAAGCGATCATTGAAGATTAACTTACCGATAGTGGTAATCAGATACATGTCGTTTTGTTTCTCGGTAAAACATGTCTTATTTAATGATGCAGCTTTAATTGCAACTCTAGTATGCAAGTGAACTTGCTTATTTTGATAAGCCATTAAAGCTTCATTGAAATCTTTGTAGACATGACCTTCATTATCACCGAAACGGCGCCATTCTTCAGCTGCTTCTTCATCGCCTAAACTTTGAATAAAATCAGCTTTTTCATAAAATTCCTGAGCGGTTTCTTCCATATTCAAGTAGAAGTTTCCTAGTACCATGTCTTGAGATGGTGTAACGATAGGTTTACCATCTTTTGGACCTAGGATGTTGTTAGAAGCTAACATAAGGATTTCAGCTTCAGCTCTCGCTCTTTCTGATAGTGGTAAATGGACAGCCATCTGGTCACCATCAAAGTCGGCATTGAAGGCAGTACATACTAGTGGATGTAGACGAATAGCTCTACCTTCGACTAGTTTTGGTTTAAATGCTTGAATACCTAAACGGTGAAGTGTTGGGGCACGGTTTAAGAAGACCGGATGATTATCCATTACCTTCTCTAGGACATCCCAAATCTGTGGATCGAGACGATCTATCATCTTTTCGGCATTTTTAGGATTTTGTGCTAGACCAAGATTAACAATTTCATTCATTACGAATGGCTTGTAAAGCTGGATAGCCATCTCTCTTGGAATACCACATTGATACATCTTTAAGTCTGGTCCAACCGCG
>CALBGK010000220.1 GCA_937893115.1 uncultured Erysipelotrichaceae bacterium
CATTTAGAATGATAGGACGTCTTAAAATTGATGGATTAGCTATTATGAAATCAACCAATTCATTCATCGACATATTGTCAATGTCATATTTATTCTCTTGAATAATCTTACTGCGTTTAGAAATAATGTCTTCAGTGCCATTCTCTGAACGCATGAGTAAATATTTTACTTCGGTCTTGTTTAGTAAAACTTGAAAAATATTTTTCTCTATATAGGGCAAATTTCTCTCTTTAAGCCAAGCTTTGACCTTTCTGCAAGAGGCACAACCTGGCGATGTATAAATGACTATCATAGTAAATACCTCAACAATAATTATAATCATCCTAAAATAAAAATTAAAGCTTAACCTTGAACTTAAGTCTTTAATATTTTAGAATGATAAAAAGTGAAGTAGATGTTATTTACTTAGAAAAGAGACATTGAAGTCGGTGAAAATCAATGACTTAAATAACATTGAATTGGGGCTTTTTTAAGATTTAGAAGGCATGAGTCTTTTAACGGTATGCTCGTTATCGCAAAGAGTATAAAATTGGGTGGCACCACGACTATTCGTCCCATGGGCTGCCTTTTTTATTGGGAGGAAACTATATGCAAAGAATGCTTTCAGGTATTAAACCTACAGGCCAATTAACTCTAGGAAATTATATTGGCGCTTTAAGAAATTTTGTTAAGTATCAAGATGACTATGAGATGATAGTATTCATCGCCAACTTGCACTGTATTACTGTCTATCAAGATCCAAAAGAGTTACGTAAAAATCTCAAGGATGCTGTAGCATTATATCTAGCTTGTGGCCTTGATCCTAATAAAGCGACTATCTTCTTACAAAACGATGTCTTTGAACATGCAGAACTTGGCTATATCTTAGCTTGTAATACCTATTTAGGTGAACTTAATCGCATGACACAATTCAAAGATAAGGTCGCTAAAAACGAGACTAATCTAACAGCTGGTCTATATACTTATCCATGTCTTATGGCAGCTGATATCTTATTATACGATCCTGATTATGTTCCTGTTGGCGACGACCAGAAGCAACATGTCGAATTGACTAGAGATATAGCTATCCGTTTTAATCATAAGTATGGTGACACCTTTAAGATTCCAGAGCCTCTTGCTCAAAAAGTAGGTGCTCGCATCATGTCATTAAGCGATCCATCTAAGAAGATGTCTAAATCTGAACATAGTGATAAGGGTTGCATCTATCTATTAGATGATTTAAATATTGCTAGAAAGAAAATCATGTCAGCTGTCACCGATTCTTATAATGAAATTAAACTCGATAAGGTGAATCAACCTGGCTTATACAATCTGATTGAAATAGCTGCAGCTTTAGAGAATATTCCGATGGAAGACATCGTCGAGAGATTTAAAGGTCAAGGTTATGGTGTTTTAAAAGCCTATGTCGCTGATGTCGTAGTCAATGAATTAGCGAAGATTCAAGAGCGTTACAATGATATCATCGCTTCAGATATCATTAAAGATGTCTTAAAAGATGGCGCTACAAAAGCTTCATATATAGCTCATAAAAAAATCCTAAAAGTCAGAAAAAAAATTGGACTAGAAATACGCTAGTCCAATGGTTTTTGATAATAATTACCGATTACCCTCTCCGTCTTTTGAATATTGATAAAGGCTTTGGCATCAGCTGCTAGAACAGAATTGATGACATCCCTAGTCTGGAAAGAGTTGACAACGGTATAGAGAACTGTTTTATCTTGATGTAAAAATGCTCCCTCGGCTTTAATCTCGGTTATGCCATGGCGAGTATTTTTTAATACACTGTCAACTACTTCATCAGGCTTATTGGTGATGATAGTTAAAGTCTCCATAGTATAACGCTTATGCATACGTTTGACTACTTGAGTTGAACAGAATTGAAGAATTATTGAATAGAGGGCTATGTCCCAACCATAGATGACTCCTGCAATCGCCAAGACAACAAAGTTACCATACATGACATAGGTCCAAATAGATTGATGATAACGATTTGAAACATAGATGGCAATAAAGTCAACTCCCCCACTGCTGGCATTATGAGATAGGGCAATACCCACGCCAACACCATTGATAATACCGCCAAAGACTGCAAGTAAAATCGGATCACTCACGCTGATGAGTTGTGGGAAGGTAGCTGAAAATAATGATACTAAGGCATATTGAACAATAGAGAAAATAGTGAATCTTCTTCCGATAGTTTTAAATACCACGATGGTTGGAAACAGATTTAATAAGATATAGACCACACCAAAAGGTATGGTGATATTTAAAAAGTCTGCACTCAAGTCACAGATGATACGTGAAATACCAGAAAAGCCAGAGGGATATAGCTTTTGAGGCATAGAGAAACTAGTGAGTGATATCGCTTGTATGGCTGCTGACACATTGACCCAAAACAACATGACTAGATCTTTTTTCAGATTTTCTAAATTATTATTCATCTTCCCTATCCTTTATATCTTCGTTAAGTCTACCATTATTAATATCATTAAATCTACTTATAATTTTACGACTTGTCGTTTTGAGATCGTTAAAATCTTCGACAAGATTATTATAATCTCTATCTAGTTTATTAACTCTCTCATCAAAACGCTTAAATTCTATCGCTAATTGACTCACACTTGCAAGTAAATCTTTAGCGATTTTTTCTTTTCTATGACCGATATAGATATTTTTAATCGCTGTGATATAAGCCATGAGGCTAGCTGGTGAGACAAGATAGACATGTTTGAGATAGGCATAGTCTACCATATCCGTAAAATTGTTAAAAATTTCCGTATAGATAGCTTCGGCCGGTATAAACATTAAAGCCATGGGTGCAGTCAAATCATCGAGGATATATTTCTTGCTTATGGCATCGATATGATTTTTGATATCCTTTTTAAAATCCTTACTAGCTTTTAATTTGTCTTCATTTTCATCATAAATTCTTCGATAGTTTTCTAAGGGAAACTTTGAATCTATGGCTAAAAAGAAATCTTCATCATTTAAGAAGATAACTGCATCAGCAATGCTTCCATTGGCTAATCTATATTGTCTTTGATAGAGCTTATCATCTTTTCCATAAGCCACTTCTAATAGTGAATATAATTCTATCTCCCCAAAGATACCTCTTGCCTTTTTATCTTGCAAGATGGCTTCAAGTGAGACAATATCTTTAGATAATTCGGTAAGGCTTTCTTGTGTCTTATCAATTCTTGCCATGCGGGCATTGATATTGGCAAATAGTTCATTTTGACTTTTAGCCGAATTAAAAAGACTAGTGTGTAGATTGGTCTCTAAAATATTAAAGCGTTTATTGGTCCTATCGTGAAAAAGATTAAAATCATCTTGAACTTTAAGTTCTAGTTCGCCCATTTCCTTTGCGATTTTTGTCTTGATATCATCGATAGATTGGGACATGCGATAATTAGTATCACTTTGACTGTTATGATAGAAGTTAAATTCTTCTTTGATAAAACGCTTTAATTCATCATTTTGTCTTTTAGTCTTACTATTGATATGAAGAATATAAAAAAGTAAGAAGATAATAGTGATAATGATTAAAGATAGTACTATAAATATAAGATTTTGATTTTCCATAATTGTAATATAAGTTAAAAATTATCCATCGAATTAAATGTATTGATAAAATAATGCTTGATATATGTTTTCATTATCATCATCTGCCTTTTAATGATGCGATAATTGACATGAATATCTAAGTAGATATCATTTTGAAATAAAAGTCTAGTCGTACTAGTATCTATCGGCTTATAAGATAAAAGTTTAGTATAGTTGATCAAAGCAATGTCTGAAGACTTATAAGATCGAGTCCTCAAATAGTAGATATGATATTTATTCGATACTACTAAAGGTAAAACTTTAGAATAAGAAGTATAATAAGTCATCGCTTTATTTCTGCCTTCGATACTAGAACCATAATAAAGGCATAAAGCCTTTGAAAAACCATATAATTTTTGATTGAGTTTTAGATAATTGCCCTTACTATCAAGGCAAAAATCATTAGATAAATATAAATATTCTTGCATAACATATTATTACAGGATTAATTACTATATCCTATTCATCTTCATTTTCATTATAGTTGATTAGACCTTTGATACGTGTTATAGTCGAAGCACTGGCATGATCAAATAAGAAACTAAATAGAAGACGGATGGCAAAAAGAGATATTAGAACCAGAACACCTAAAGACATATAATCATTAAAATTTTCTAACATTTACCCTTCCTCCTCATGTAGTTTATCATAGAGATTATTGGCTACATCATTAGGCAACATCTCTTTTAATTCTTCAATACTCGCCTGACGCATAGCGGCGATACTGTTATATTTTCTTCTCAAGATAAGTTTGCGTTTGTCACCAAGCCCCTTAACATCATCCAAGATAGATTTGATACTAGATTTTGAGCGCAACTTGCGATGATAGCTAATCGCAAAGCGATGTACCTCATCTTGCATATTGGTCAAAAAGAAAAACAAATTAGAGTCTTTCCTGACTTCGATTATATCACAGTCGTCATTCATTAAATATGATGTATTATGATGTTCATCCTTACCTAAACCAACTAATGTGATGTCTAATTGTAAACTTGATAAAACTTTCTTAGCGACATTAATCTGATTCTTAGCACCATCGACAATGATGAGATCAGGTTTGACTAAGTTATCTTTAATAAGTCTAAAATAGCGGCGATATAAGACTTCTTCCATCGACTTCAAGTCATCAGCGCCATCCTCTAATTTATAGAGGCGATAAGCTTTCTTCAAAGGTTTAAAGTCTTCGTAGACAACCATAGCCGCAACCGTATTTTTACCAGCTGTATGCGAGTTATCAAATAATTCTATACGTCTTATATCTTTATTAAAGATGCGTTTAAATTCTTCTTTGACATCGAGATTAAAATTCTCGCTCTTTTCAATGATGGAACGATTTTGCTCCAAGAAAGTCGTGGCATTTAACTTAGCCTTTTTTAATAATTCTCTTTTATGCCCTCTTGCGACCGTTAAAACATTAAAATCAAAGGCTTCATTTAAAAACGGTAGGATATCGCTATCGACATATAATTTCTTAGGATGAGGATTGATATTATAGAATTGATAGATATAAGAAGTGACGAAGTTTTGAGGGTCACCAATCAAATAATCGATGAAGTGATGAGAGTTTAATAGACGACCACCACGAATAAATAAACCAACTATGGCAATATAGCCATCCTTATATTCATAAGAAAAAATATCAAACGATTCTTTATTTTTTAAATCGACATCTTGTCTCAAGATGATATGTTCAATATCATTAATCATATCTCGACACTCAATGGCCTTTTCAAAATTTAAAGTATCACGATAATCGTTCATTTCTTTTTTGAGATTATTGACGATATCTTTGACATCACCACTCAAAAAAGAAGTGATGTTATCTTTAATTCTTTCACATTCTCTATCATCTACATCATAGTGACAATAACCGAGACATAAATTGATATGATAATAAAGACAGAGATCTTTTTTAAGATTTTGACACTTTCTCGTCTTAAATAATTTATTAATTAAATCAACAGTGTT
>CALBGK010000221.1 GCA_937893115.1 uncultured Erysipelotrichaceae bacterium
GATAAAGACGACGGGGTGACTAGAAGCATTTAGTTTTTCAATTATCTTATCGGTCAGTATCTCCCAGCCCTTATTGGCATGACTGTTAGCTTGATGTTCGCGCACAGTCAAAACCGTATTTAGTAAGAGAACTCCCTGTTTGGCAAGACTTGTGAGGTCGCCATGACTAGGAGTTTTTATATTGAGGTCACTTTCCATTTCCTTATAGATATTTTTAAGTGAAGGAGGTAGAGCTACCCCCTTTTTAACCGCGAAAGCTAGGCCGAAAGCTTGATTTGGCTCATGGTAGGGGTCTTGACCTAGTATTACCACCTTTACCTCTTTGTAGGGTGTAAATCTCAAGGCATTATAGAGGTCCTTGGCCTTAGGATAGATGGTGTAATGGCTATATTCATAGTCTAGAAATTGTCTAAGCTTTTGATAATATTCTTTATTAAATTCTTCATCTAGGATTTCATCCCAATCATTACCTATTATTTTCATGTCTATATTATAAATGAATAAGTGTAGATTTATTATCTTTATCGCTTTTTTAGTTATATAATGATTGAGATGTTTAAGGATATAGATACAGCCCTATCATGGGTTATGAAAAGAAGAAATGAAACTAAAGACTTTAATACATTTAAAGCCTTGATGGAAAGCTTGGATAATCCCCAAGATAAATTTAAGACCATTCATGTCGCTGGCACTAATGGTAAGGGTTCAACCGTTACCTATTTAAGGGATATCTTTATGGCTAACGGCTATCATGTGGGTACCTTGCAATCTCCTCACTTTTTAACGCATTTGGATCGCATACGCTATGATGGAAAAAATATCGAGGAAGATATATTTTTATCTATCTTGAATAAGTATTATGACTTTATAGTGGAACATAATTTAAATATGTTTGAGATTGACTTCATCATCATGTGCGAATACTTTAAGATGAAAAAAATAGATGTGGCCATCATTGAAGTAGGCATCGGCGGAAGACTGGATTCAACCAATGCCATCAATCGCCCTCTATTAAGCATCATCACGACCATTGGTTATGATCATATGGACAGGTTAGGCAACACATTGGAACTTATATGCAAAGAAAAGTGTGGCATCATCAAAAATAATAGTAAGGTATTAGTAGGGGAATTAAGTGGCAATCTAAAAAATATCGTTAAGGAAAAAGCTGCTTTGGAACATAGCACTTATTATGAACTGGATAATTATAAAAAAATAAGATCGCAATATTTTATTTATAAGGGAAAAGAGTATCAGATATCATCGATGGCTATATATCAGTTGCACAACGCTGCCCTAGCTTTAAAAGCTTATGAGATACTGGATTATGAAAACGATGAAGAAAAAACCAAGAAAGCTCTATATCATTCTAAGTGGAACGGACGTTTTGATATCGTTCGCGAAAATCCTAGAGTCATCTTGGATGGTGCTCATAATATTGATGGCGTCAAGGCTTTAAGCGAGAGCATCAAGGGCTTAAAGGGTACCAAAGCTGTTTTATTCGGCGCTTTGAAAACTAAAGAATATCAAAAGATGATAAAGGAACTTGAAAAAGTTGCTGACCGCATAGTATTTACGGGTTTTAGCCATCCTTTAGCTTTAAAAAAAGAAGATTACCAAGGCTATGAATATGTTGATGACTTTAAAAAAGCCTATGAAATCTTATTAAAGGAATATGACAATATTATCATTGCCGGTTCTCTATATTTCATCTCTGACTTTGCTTCGAGCAATATTTTATAATCAAAATAATTATTAAAGGAACAATTCCTTACCTTATTATTTAAGGCTGTTGCAGATATTTAAGAAGCTCAATTAGGATCGGTACCAAAGCTGATTCAAGCTTCTTTTTATTTTGGAGCCTCATTTTGTACAAGTGATAGTAAAAAGTGTAAAATAAGGCAAAATGATAAGATTGTAATTCGTGGCGCCAGGTCGAACAACCTTAAGAACATAAATATTGATTTGCCACGCAATAAGTTGATTATTATGACCGGACTCTCCGGTTCGGGCAAGACTTCTTTGGCTTTTGATACGATATATGCCGAAGGTCAGAGAAGATATGTAGAATCATTATCGAGCTATGCCCGACAGTTTTTGGGCGGTATAGAAAAACCTGATGTCGATTTGATCGAAGGCTTATCGCCTGCCATCGCTATCGATCAAAAGACTACCAGCAACAATCCGCGTTCTACCGTTGGCACCATCACCGAGATATATGATTATCTACGTCTGCTATATGCCCGTATAGGTGAGGCTTATTGTCCGATTCATGGCAACAAGATATCGGCTATGACGATTACCGAGATGGTGAATAGAGCCTTAGAGATAGAAGAGGGCAAGAGATTTGAGATACTAGCTAACGTCGTAACTAATCGTAAGGGAAGTTTTAAAGACTTATTTGCCAAATATAAAAAAGAGGGTTACTTACGTCTATATGTGGATGGTGAACTCTATATGATAGATGAAGTACCGGAATTAGAGAAGAATAAAAGACATGACATCGATGTGGTAGTTGACCGCATCGTAGCTAAAAAGGGTATTGAATCAAGGCTTTATGATTCATTAGATATAGCTTTAAAATTGACTGAGGGCACAGCTGTCTTAAAGGTAGGAAGTGACAGAATATTACTTTCTAGTAACTATGCTTGTCCTATTTGTGGTTTTACAGTTCCTAAGTTAGAACCGAGACTATTCAGTTTTAACTCACCTTTAGGAGCTTGCGATGAATGCAAGGGCTTAGGTTTTACTTTGTCAGTTGACCTGGATTACCTGATGCCTGATATGACCAAATCCATTAATGAGGGTGGTATCCGCTACTATAAGAATGTGATCAATTCATCATCTGTGGAATGGCAAAACTTCTATGCCTTGTGCAAACATTATAAGATTCCTTTAAACAAGCCGTTAAACAAGCTGACCAAGGAACAGATGGATATCGTCCTACACGGTTCTAAAGAGCCGATAAAGTATGAGATAGAGACCAGCAGTGGCAATAAATACGTCAAGAATAATTATTTAGAAGGTGTTAAGACCTTGATTGAGAGAAGATATGAAGAGACGACTTCATCGATGTCCAAAGATTACTATCGCAGTTACATGTACGAATCAGAGTGCAGTAAATGCCATGGTGCGAGATTAAATGAGCAGGTCTTATCGGTTAGGATCAATGGTAAAAATATCTATGAATTTACACAGATGTCGATAGAGCGAGCATATAATTGGCTCAATGAATTAAGCTTGAGCGAAACTCAGGCCAAGATTGCCGGTTTACTTCTAGCTGAATTAAAGTCGCGCTTAAAGTTTCTGATTGATGTTGGACTGGATTATCTAAGCATCGATAGGATGGCTGCTACTCTTTCGGGCGGAGAAGCTCAAAGAATAAGACTAGCTACCCAAATCGGTTCGACTTTGACAGGAGTATTGTATGTCTTGGATGAGCCATCTATTGGTTTGCATCAAAAAGATAACAGTAAACTCATCAATACTCTCAAGAAGATGCGAGATTTAGGCAATACCCTGATCGTTGTAGAACACGATGCCGAGACGATGTTGGAGAGCGATTATATTGTCGATATTGGCCCTGGAGCAGGTAAGGAAGGTGGCAGTGTTGTCGCCTTTGGCACGCCACATGAAGTCATGGCTAATCCTGATAGTATCACAGGTCAGTATCTATCCTTTAAAAAGTTTATTCCTGTAAGAAACGATGTAAGGGCAGGTAATGGCAAAAGCATCAAGGTATATGGAGCAAGCGAAAATAATCTTAAGAATATCGATGTAGAATTTCCGCTTGGAAAGATGATATGTGTGACTGGAGTAAGCGGTAGTGGCAAGTCCACTTTAGTCAATGAGATACTTACTAAGGCAGTCATGCAGTCACTGAATCGTGTTCGTATCAAACCGGGCAAATTCGAAAAGATTGAAGGTCTAGATAATATCGATAAGATAGTAGCTATCTCCCAAGAGCCAATAGGGAGGACACCACGCTCTAATCCGGCAACATACACCGGAGTATTTGATGACATCAGAGATTTATTCGCCCTCACACCCGATGCGAAAGAAAGAGGCTATGATAAGAGTCGCTTCTCTTTCAATGTAAAGGGCGGACGTTGCGAAGCCTGTGATGGCGATGGTGTCAAGAAGATATCGATGTTATTTGTGCCAGATGTCTATGTCGAGTGTGAACAATGTCATGGTCGTCGCTATAATGAAGAGACCTTACAAGTTAAATATAAAGATAAGAATATCTATGATGTCTTGAAGATGAATGTCAAAGAGGCCCTAGAATTCTTTAAGAATGTGCCTAAGATTAAAGATAAACTGCAAGTCTTATACGATGTGGGTTTATCTTATATCGAACTTGGTCAGAGTGCAACTACTCTATCAGGTGGTGAAGCTCAAAGGGTTAAATTGGCTAGTGAATTACAGAAAAAGGCTACTGGTAAGACTTTATATGTCTTGGATGAGCCAACTACTGGTTTGCATATTGACGATGTCGCTAAACTTGTGAAAATCTTAAATCGCATCGTCGATAATGGAGATACCGTCTTAGTCATCGAACATAATCTAGATATCATTAAATGCGCTGACCACATCATCGATTTAGGACCTGATGGTGGTGAAAGAGGGGGCACTATTGTTGCGACTGGAACTCCACAAGAAGTGGCAGAAGTTAATGAAAGCTATACAGGTCAATATTTAAAGAGAATATTGGAGGGTCGCTATGACACAAAATAATATTGAGGGACGTGTCTATGTCCGCGAATTAAAAGAATACTTTCGCTATAGACAGATTACAGGCAATGATGAAAGTCTAGACCGCTGGATTATCGTGCCAGATATTAACAGACCAGGTCTAGAATTATCTGGTTATACCTTAGAAAATGACCTCAAGCGCGTCATCCTGATGGGCAATAAGGAATGTCACTACTTGGAGACCTTAGATGAAGAGACTAAGCGCAAGCGTTTTGAGACGATAACGGACTCTTATACGCCATGTATAATCTTTACACACAACAATGAGATTCCTGGTGCTTTGATCGAGATAGCTGAGGCTAAGAATTTTCCCATCTTTCAAACTTATGAGCAGACCTATATGGTCACTGCAGACGTGGTGGCCTTCCTAGATCGAAGATTGGCTGTATCTGAGAGCAAACATGGTGTGATGATGTCGATCTTTGGCACAGGTGTCATGCTTATAGGACCAAGTGGTATAGGCAAGTCAGAGTTGGCCCTCGAGCTTATAAGCCGAGGACATAATCTTATCGGAGATGATAGGGTAGATATCATTCGTGCTCACAATGATTTAGTATGCTTCGCGCCAAGTATCTTAAAAGGCTTATTAGAGATCAGGGGTATAGGAATAGTCGATGTAGGACTCATGTATGGAGCTACTAGTGTACTGGATTATTGCTCCCTTGATTTAGTCATCTCTTTGCAGCCATTTGACCCCGAAAAAGAGTATAATCGTTTAGGGGATAAAGAAATGAAAGTTGAACTCTTTGGCATTGAAAAACCGCTTTTAGAAATACCGGTGCGTTCAGGTAGGGCGATGTCTGTCATCATTGAAGCAGCAGTCAAGAACTATCGCTTGCGTCAAAAAGGAATTGATAGCGGTTGGGAATTGCGTCAAAGAGTAATTGAAGATATACAAAAGAAAGCAGGACAAGAATGAATTTTTTTCCAAATAGCAAAACATTTTTAAGCATTGGCAACTTGCATATCCAATGGTATGCCGTACTGATCATCAGTGGTGCCCTCTTTGCCTATCTTTTATCTAGGCGAAATACTAGGAAGATGAAATATCCTGATGAAATCATCTCTGACTTTTTTATCGATGCACTATGGATTGGCATTATCGGCGCTAGGCTATGGTATGTGCTCTTTTCTGATTTAAAGGCTTATCTGGCCGATCCTATATCTATCATAAAGATATGGGAGGGTGGTTTGGCCATTCACGGCGGAGTGATTGCCGGTATTCTTTATGGCTTTTATTTCTGCAAGAAAAGAGGAATATCTTTCTATCGCATGGCCGATGCCATCTTACCTAATGTCTTATTAGCTCAAGCCATTGGTCGCTGGGGTAACTTTATCAATCAAGAAGCTCATGGACCGATGGTCAATGAATCGTTCTATGATGGCATATTTTTCTTCCTTAAAGATGGTATGTGCATCAATGGAGTGTATTATGAACCGACTTTTTTCTACGAGAGCGTCTTAAATATCATAGGTTTTCTCTTGATCGTCTTACTATTAAAGAAGTATCAAAACAAGCGTGGAGATCTGGCTTATGCCTATCTGATGTGGTATGGTGTCGTGCGTTTCTATATTGAAAGCTTACGTACTGATGCCTTATACATAGGACCATTAAAGATAGCTCAATTGACATCTTGTGTTTATATTTTAATTGGATTACTAGGATACTTTGGCGTTATAGATAAACTATTACATATCAAACGTCGAAAACCGACGATGTTATTTGATTTGGATGGAACCTTGCTCGATACGGAAAAAGGCATCCATGAAAGTTATCGCTACGTCTTCAACA
>CALBGK010000222.1 GCA_937893115.1 uncultured Erysipelotrichaceae bacterium
GTGATATTGTAAACAATATTTAAACGCTCATCGACCATATTAAATTCAACACCATATAAAATCTTAAATTGACGGTCAGGATGAGCTTTTAATAGTTCATTGGCCTTGCGTTGAGCTGGTGGGAAGCCTTGAACATCTAAGTGGTCAGTTATGGCAATAGCTTCATGGCCCATCTTAAAGGCTGCTTCTACTATCTCTTCTACTTCGCATACTCCGTCCATTTCTGACTTGTTGCTATGAGCATGAAGTTCGATACGCTTGTGCTCTTCGTTATCGAAGATGACTTCTTCCTTTTCATAGAATTCGATATTTTCAATCTCGAAGATGTAATCATTGACATACATATCAAAACGATAGTTACCACTAAACCAGGCACACTTACCATTTTTATTCTCTAATAATGTCTCTTTAGGCATCTTAAAAGATTCATTGGCTTTAGCTATGCAGGCATTAGTCGCATCTTTGATATATAGTGTCTGTCTTAATTTACCGTCTCTAGATTCACGATTATCAACTTTAAATATCTCGCCCTTAAATTTAATACTGTAGAGAGTATCAGACATATCATCGATACGCACCTCCGTATAAGTCTTAGCTTTTCTTATAAAGCGTCTATTATTGCCATTATTATTTTCAGCATTTTCTTTAAAGCTCTTCTTTGTACTATTGTCGCTATTAAGTTTAACTCTTTCTTCAACTAACTCATTTTCTTTTCTGAGGTCGATATTAATCTTTTTATCATAGCCGATATCTTTAAAATAAAGACGTAAATTTTCTAATTCTTCTTTATCGGTCTCGTAATAATTTTCATCAAGAGAACTAAGTATTATTCCATCATCTACACTTCTAGCAGCAAATGACAAAAAGGCTCCATTATGTAAATGAGCATAGTGTTTTAAATATAGATTGATCTCCCTGATTGGTAAATCATGATTTAAAACTTCAAAGACAAGCGAAGTATCTTCGATAAAACGTTCTTTTAAATAATTTAATAAATCTTCATAGAGGACAAAGGGCAATATTCTATCATTGCTGATTCTATAAATAATCTTATCTTTGCGTTTATAATAGAAGACTTCTTCTATCTTTAAGTGTTCAAAAAAGGATATTTGTTCATCAAGATATCCTTTTGTGTCTAGAAATGATTTAATATCAAAACTCATAAATATCCCCCTTAAAATGAAGAATCAATAATCGTTTTTAATTTCTTGGCATCGCCTATACAATGGGCAACCGTACTAGCGCCAACATTGGCATCGCCGACAATATATACATTAGGATAAGAAGTCTCATGCTTATAAACTTCCATATCGCTATAGATATTTTTAAACTTTTGACCGATGCAAGCTACTATTAAATCGCTATGGACATGATATTCACTATTAGCTATAGACTTAAAGCTAGCACGACCGCTTTCATCTTTGTCACCTAATTCCATTTTGATCAAAGCTACATCATAGCCATCTGCCTTAGCCTCGATCTTTACAGGGCTAGTTTGAAAACTAAATGTAATATCTTCTTCTTTACATAGTTCTATCTCCGATAGATTGGCTGGCATCTCTTTTTCGCTGCGTCTATAGACGATAGTCACTTCAGGAATAAAACGTTTTAAGCTTCTAGCGGCATCGATAGCCACATTGCCACCACCAACTACCATAGCACTCTTACATGCATAATCCTTTTGTTTATTTAAAATATTTAAATCATATAAGAGCTTTAAACCACTTACAGCCAAGTCTTCGCCTTCAATGCACAATTTATTTTCTAGGCTAGCTCCGGTCGCAATAACTACTCTATCATAATCATTCATCAAATCATGAATATCAATATCTCTACCAAGTTCCTTATGGAATTTAAAGTTGATGCCTAAGTTTAATAACTCTTCGTAGATATCCTTGAGATATTGATGTTTAAAACGAAATTCTGGAATTCCTGTAGCTATGGCTCCACCAATAAAGTCTTCTTTTTCATAAATATCTATACTATAGCCATCAATAGCTAAAAGCTTTGAGAGCGCCAATGCAGAAATGCCTGCTCCGACAATAGCTATCTTTCTACCATTAAAAGCTTTGACTGTATATTTATCTTTAATGTGGTCACTGATATATTTTTCTATTTCATGTACAACGACAGCTTGTCCTCTAAAATGTTTGACACAATGACCTTCGCATTGTTTTTCATAGGCACAAACACGACTCGTGATAGCTGGAAATGGATTTTCGCTATATAAAATCTCACCAGCTTTATCTAAATCATCTTCTTTTAAAGCCTTGATAAAATCACGAATCTTATTGCCTACTGGACAGCCCTTTTCACATAATGGATTAGGGCATGATAGACATTCTTTTACATAATCTTCGATCATAGTACCATTCTTTCTAAGGCATCTTTAGCAGCATTTTTCTGGGCTTCTTTTTTACTAGAACCCTTGCCCTTTCCATACTTTGACTACTACCGTAAATTCCGGATTGTTGCTAGGGCCCTCACTATTAACCACTTCATAATCCAGAGTTCTGCGTGAATCAGCTTGAATAAATTCTTGTAGCTTAGTCTTATAATCTATCTCTTGTGAGTCATAGATATGATGAGCCATTACAATATCTAATAACTTAAAGACATTATTGATATCAGTATCGATATAAATTGCACCAATAAATGCTTCAAACATATCGGCAATTATCGAATCACGATCTCTTCCGCCTGTCTTTTCTTCACCCACACCTAGCTTTAAATATGCATTTAACTTAAATTCACGCACTATTTTCGCTAGCATCTTCTCACATACCAAATTAGCTCTTCTTGTAGTCATTTGTCCTTCCTTTAAAGGAGGATTTATCTCAAATAATTTCTTAGCTGAATATATCTGTAAGACGGCATCACCCATAAATTCTAGACGCTCATTGTCATGTAGACCGCCACGGTGTTCATTGACATACGAAGAGTGCGTAAAAGCTTGGTCGATTAATTTTTTATTGTGATATTCAATACCATGTTCTTTTAAAAAATCATAAATTTCCATGACTTAATTATACTCTAATCTACATTATTTAAAATTGATAAAGACTTTATTTTTGCATAATAAGTTTTAAACTCAGTTTCACTAGACCGTTTAATTATCTCTTCTGCATCTTTTTTACAAGCCTCAATAAACTTAGTATCTGTAATTAAATCGCCGAGAATAAAAGGCGGTAGACCACTTTGTCTTGTGCCTAAGATATCACCTGGGCCTCGAAGTTTTAAATCTTCACTAGCAATATAAAAACCATCATTAGAATTAACTAAGACATTTAATCTCTTTAAGACATTTTCATCCTTACTATCAGTCAAGAGGTAACAAGTTCCTCTGCCTTCACCTCTTTGAATGCGACCACGAAGTTGATGAAGCTGTGATAGACCAAAACGATCGGCATCATAGATAATCATCATCGTCGCATTTTTGACATTGACGCCCACTTCTACTACTGTCGTTGAGATGAGGATATCAATTTCATGATTGATAAAGTCATTCATCGTCGCATCTTTTAATTCTTGGTTCATCTTTCCATGCAACAAGCCCAGTCTATAAGGTTTCATCACTTCTAATAAAGAATTGTATAGACTAGTGGCATCTTTGACCTTGATGGCATCACTGTGTTCAATAGCTGCAGCGATGATGTAGACTTGTTTGCCACTTTCCATCGTCTTTTTAATCTCATCCATTATCGATACAATACTGTTAGATTTTAATAAATAAGTATCACAGCCCTTACGACCAACTGGCATAGTTTCAATCGTCGATACATCCATGTCGCCATAGATAGAAGAAGCTAGGGTACGAGGAATAGGTGTGGCAGACATGAGCAATAAATCGACATCTTGTCCCTTCTCTTTAAGTTTTCTGCGTTGTTTAACCCCGAAGCGATGTTGTTCATCAGCGATAACTAAACCTAGGTTATGATAGATGACATCGCTAGAAAATAAGGCATGAGTACCAACGATGATTTGAGCTTTATTTTCTTCAATCATCTTTTTTATCTCGACATCTTTTTTAGTATCGCTACTGAGCATAACTATATTTATATCTTTTAATATCGCTTTTAAACTCTGATAGTGTTGCTTGGCGAGTATTTCGGTCGGAGCCATCAAAGCTCCTTGATATCCAGCTTTAACACTTGCATATAGCGCTATAGCTGCCACAATGGTCTTACCAGAACCGACATCGCCCTGTATTAGACGAGTAGTCATATAAGGGGAAGCCAAATCTTTCAAGATGTCATCGATGCATTTCTTTTGATCTGATGTGAGCTTAAAAGGAAGGCTACTAATCAAAGCATCAATAGCTTTCAAATCAATCTTTTTGGCTTTAGAGCTAGTTTCGTTACTATCCTTAAGTATCTTTAAAGTACTATAAAAGCGTAAAAATTCATCATATTTAAGTCTAGTGATAGGAATAATTTAAAGCTGTCACCTTAGAAGCTCCATCATACTTACCCTTGATGACTATCTTATCCCCTTGCACCTTTAACCAAGGACGATTAAAGATAGTAATATTTAATTCCTTATCATCATATAAGACCTTAAATCTCGTCATCGATTTTTTACCATAACGAAAAGTACTCGGATGACTAAGCAAGATAGCCTCAAAGATGACAGTGTCATTTATCTCCCATTCCTTAAATGGTTTACATATATTCTCTTCATAACGAAATGGGTAATACATGAGCAATTCTTCAACCGTCTTAATACCTAAATCATCTAATATGGTGCTTCTTCTTTTAGTCAGTTTTAACTCTTTTAAATCCATATCGTTATTTTAACATTATTCTCGAAATTTATAAGTCAGAATAGTTTTAAGTATTAAAAAAGCCCTTAAAACAAGGACTTTAGGCAATCTATATGGTCCCCAAAGCCGGAAAGATGGTAAAGTTAGATTAAGCTATGTATAGTTAAAAACGGCTTATTTAAAGTCTTTATTACAATTCATGAGTTATATTAAGCTATATAAAGTTATACTACTGTTGCCATTTTGTTGCCATTTTTCATTGATAAAAAATAGGGAGCACGAAGCTCCCTTTTATAGTCCGAATACTGACTTATCTACATATGGATTTTCATCTAAGTATTTTTGGATGATATCATCAAGCCCTTCCTTCTGGAACTCGACTTTAACCTTATTTGAATCTACAGTATCTTTGTCGTAAACAAATCTCTCTAAGATATCATCTATCTTCTTAAATGTATCGCTAGAAATGTCTGCAATATTCTTTAAGATAGCACGAGTTTGTTTTTTAGTTCTTCTTGTTCCGCTTGTACTAGCTGAACTTGGCTTACCTGTATAAGAAGAACCACCACCGAATACTTCATTATAAGCTTGTTCGAATTCGTTCTGACTCATATTGGCAACTGTCTTTGTAAGATTCATATCGCTAGCTTCTAAGTCATTATTGTTTAGATAATCGACAAGATTATTATATTGCCCCATATCTTCATATTGTTTTCTTACTTGTAAAGCTTTTGAATTAGCTATCGTCTTACCGTTTGAATCCTTAACACCTTCTATTGTACCAGTTTCCTTTAATGCGAATTGCTGCTCATATGATAATTTATATTCTTTTGAAAAGTCGTTCACACTACTTGAGAAATCAGAATCATATTGAGTGTCAAATAGGTAGTTCTTAGCTTGGGAAGATAGATTAGAACTATTTAGATAATTGATGTAGTCTTGCTTCTTATCTTCACCAGACATACTATTATAGGCTTCTTTACTCATGAAGTATTCATATAAAGGTACACCAGCATCTAAAGCTCCGTTGGCTTTATTAAGGCTAGTATCTTGATAATTTATTCCTTTTGAGTTTAGATATTGGCTCTTTTGTTCATCTCTTGAATATTCTCTAATATCAGAAATAATATCAGCTTTTTGAGAATCATCTAATGAGTCGTAAGCCATTGAATTTACAAATTCTCTAACGTATGTATCATCAAGCTTATTTTTATCTTTTTGGAAGTTAGTAAACTCATCATTTAATAACTTATAAGTATTACCATCATAAGTGATAGAAGTAGTAGAACTAGAAGGAAGTACATTTGCTTCACCAGTGGCATTGTATAAACTGATAATCTCGTCGGATAAATCGTCACTCTCGTTGCTTTTATAATAGCCAGGCGACAGTTCTAATAGTGCTCTTCCTACCCATCCTAAGCCCAAATCTTCTCTTTGCACTTCTTCGCCTTTGGAATTGATAGAAGCTTGGCCAAATTTAGATAAGATAGGTATCTTATTTACAAATTGTTTTAGTGTTTTGTCGATAGGCCCTGTATTTGGATAAGTTGTTCTTTGTGTCCCATCGATAACTCTAGCAATCTGCCCAAAAATTGTAGGCACATATTGCATCGCATAGCTAGATGCTGCACTGGTAACCATATCGATAGCTTTTTCTACACTTAATTCAGAATAAGTGT
Source organism: uncultured Erysipelotrichaceae bacterium (assembly GCA_937893115.1). Taxonomy (GTDB): domain Bacteria; phylum Bacillota_I; class Bacilli_A; order Erysipelotrichales; family Erysipelotrichaceae; genus CALUZH01. Next base: position 6,442 of record CALBGK010000222.1, read on the forward strand.
TGATGGTATCCATCAAACCTGATAACATCGATGTTTCAAAGATAGGTTCAGCAGTTGCTGTAAGAATATCTAAGGTATTATCTAAAATGTTACCATCATTTTCGCTAGTCAATTGGCGATATACCTCTGCTCCGATAGCTAAAGGCATGATAGTTGGTGATGCCCAGTCGATAGTATACGAACCCCACGGAAAGACTATCGAGTAATTTTGTTCGCCTAGTTCCTGGTCATATCTTTGCTTGCGATCTTTATCATCATCGGCAATTCTTAAGATACCATTAGATGCTAAAAACATACCTAAGGCAGCAATTCCTGTTCCGGTTAAGCCTTGAGATAGACTATCTATATACTCATTGGCACTTATCTTGCCTTGTTTGAGGTCACCGGTTCTCTTAGATAATGTATAAATTAGATTGATAGGAGAATACTCGACGCCTCTTTTAACTATATTAATTGGTGTCTTTTTAAATGGTAACACAGCATCGGCAAATAGCTTAAACACTCTGTGTTTATTAAGAAATCCATTTATCGCATTAAGAGCCTGAACATTATCACGATAAGTAGCCTTTAAAGATTCTTTCATGGCATAGTCTTGCCCTTTTTCAAATAATTCAGTGTTAATGTCGTTCTCAGTTAAGCCATTAGCTTTCATAAACTGAGCTAAGGATTTAGCATAACGGTCTTTGGAGAAGAATAAGTCTTCTTTTTCTAGAAGTGCTGAATTGAGTTTAACTAATTTATTTAAAGCTCTTCCTATTACTTTATCGTTATTATATACATCTCTATTTTGTTGAATAAGCTCCGATAAATCATATTTACCATTCTTGTCCATAAGATTACTAGAGATTTTATCATAGTCTTTCTTAGCAAACTCGATTAAGGCCTTATCTTTAGAATTGAGCACAGTCTTGGTTCTTTCATCGATTAAACCTGACTTTTGAGATGCGCTTTCTATAGCTGCGCCGACATAGTTTTTAATATCGACAACTGGTTTAAATACTAAGTTACCTGTAATGTTTCTTATATGTGTCTTCGGATTTCCAAGCATTGATAAGAAACGCCATGTGTTTAACTTATCCATTAATGTTGATGGCATCTGTTTTCCGATATCGATTGATATCTCGTTTAAAACACTAGTAATCTCTTCTTCAGTCTTAGCATTTAATAGTTTGGTCTTAAGTTCATCGCTTATTTTTATTTTTGGAGCTTTCTTACCACGTGCAATATCTAAAGTATTTTGGATGCGTCTTATATTTTGCTCAGTGGTTATAAGTCTTCCTTCTGGCGTTAAACGTTTAAGAATGCGCATCGCTTGTAAACTACTAGCTGCTTCATGTACCTTCTTAGTTAATTCACTTGCGACCTTTATTGCATTTTTGCTATCACCAGTTTCACCTAGTTTTCTTAGTAATACTTCACCTTGAGCAATTACTTGTGAATTAGAATCTTTACTAGATATCGACTAGTTCTTTGTTAGTGGTTGGTTTATAAGAGAATAAGCCAGCGCCGATATCAGCTTTTAGCTCATCTTCTGCATCACCTTTTAAGGCTCCACTCTCACCAATAGTTCTAGCAGTCATAGAGACTTTCTCATTTTCTCCAGTTCTCTTAGGTGCTACAAAATCATTTTTAGGATTTTCGCCTTGCATGATTTTTCCATATTCATCAAGATATTCGTTATATTTATCGGTATCTAATTGCTTCTTCATTTCCGCAACCATCTCACCGACATCAATTTGGATATCTTGGCGCCAGTCTTCGCCATACATTGATTTTGCAAGTCTTGTATCGTCCTTAGTCAATAAATCATAGAGATTTTTAGTCATATCACCGACATTTAATCCCCAAGCAGTATCCGATTTTCCATTCATGGTCAAAAATTCTTCAACCGCATCATCAAAGTCTCGAATTTTTCTACCTTTCAAGACACTTTTTTTAGTGAATCTTATACCATTTGGCATTTGTTTATTTAAGACAAAGGCATTTTCGGTCTGTACATCTCTTGCCTTTTTAGGATCTAAGAAATATGTATGACCTTTGAAAAACTCTTTAGCTTCTTCTTTGAACGGGTCTTTTACTTCTACCGTTGAAGTATTGAATATATATTCAGCTATATCATCATAAGTATCAGTATAGACAAAACCGTCTTCCTTTAATTCAGTGAGTGCTTGATTACATAGCTTTTTAAATTTATCAGTATCATTGATATTATATTCCTTAATATACTTGTCATATATCTTGTCATAATCAGATACTGTATCATCGGTGGTTTTTAGACCTATGGATGCTTTATTATTAGAATTTTTATTGACATTTTGTTTTGAATTTGAGATATTATCAATAGAAACAGGAGTTGCGGTTCGTCCGCTTGTGCTCCTGTTTTCTTTTATTCTTGTGATGTCATAAAAATAAGGTTTATTATCTTTTACCAAGATATTTAAAACTCCATCATAGTAAGTAATTTTACTTCCATTATCAATGCCAAACTCAACTTTAAATGTATCGAACACCCTATTATCATTCGATTTAAAATTGTCATTTAACGATAAAGGTTTCGCAGTCATCGTTATTCCACCTAAATCAATTGCGATTTGTTGTTTTGCGTTTTTTATCTCTCCAAATATATTTTTAGCAGGATAAGCATACTCTCCTGCGCTTCTGCTATTGAATTCTGCATCATAAATATCACCGACATTTAAAAGTTTCCCTTTGTATTGATCAATTAAATAATTTCTTAATTTCGCAGAAGCAGAATTTCCTGGATAATTATTCAAAGTTTTGTCAATTTCGTGATCTTTATACACAGGGACTGTATCTTTAATACCTACCGAAAACTTATACTTATTTGCATATTCATTTATTTTATCTCTTCTTGATTCAGCCTCAGGGTCATATTCGATGGTTTCTATTCCATATTCATTTAATCTGTTGACTAAATCTTGATTAGTCCCCTTAGGATAATATGCTTGTCTAACTTCATCGAATCTAATAGCTCTTTGTGGCTTAGCTTCAAAGTAAGTTTTAGTAAGTTTACTTCCTTCATTTAAGATATCTAGGAATTCTTTTGCCAGGGCATCAGTTATTTGATAATCATATTTAATGAATTCTCTTTTTACCTTAGTAGGCGTTAGATTATTCATCTTGGCAATATTAGATGAGACATCACTAAAATCTTCAAATGCAGTCCAAGTATCAGCATCCTTATACTTCCATCTTGATACTATGCTTTCTCTTAGTGCATTATATCTATTATTTAGTTCTTCATATCCAGGTTCCTCACTAGCTAAGTAGTTTTCGGCATCAATGATATCATCGATACTGTTAAATTCTTTACTATTAGCTGCAAGAAGATTAGTAAGCCCACTACCAAAACCGCCTTTAGCAGTTTGAGATTGTGATCTCATATTATCAACGACAGATTCAAGTGTATAAGGGTCGTGTGTCTTATTAAACGCTCTTCTGTTGCCAGATTTTGTATAATGTTCTGCTCCATTTACTATTCCCTTATCATTGATTAGAGAATTTATTTTATTCTCGGCCCAGATATAATAATCTTCATCAATTAATGAGTCTACCTTTTCTCTAAAAGCTTTATCATCGATTACTCCACCATTTTCATTTATTCTATATGTGTTTCTTAAATCATTCGCATTGTGCATAATACGCATAAGAGCAGAGTCGCTAGGATTAGAGTACTCTTCAATGTTGCGTTTAAGAATATTCCGTCTTCTCTGTGGAGCGTTTTCTGGTAGTTCATCATATCGCTTTTGATATTCTTTGACATATTCTTGAGATACTCTTTTAGCAATATCGACAGCTTCATTTGAACTTTCATAATAGCCATCAGCTAATGTTTCTATTTCTTCTTTCGATAATATTTTACTAAGAGCATTATCGCTAGTGTCGATTTCTTTTCTAGGAAGTTCCCCTATGTCCATTCCATTTTCTTCTAGATAAGCAAGTTTTAGAAGTTCGTTATCAATAAGGTTATCTATCCTACCATTATTTAAACTATCTTCTATGTTGCCTGGTTCAAAACTGACACTTTTCCCCATATTATATTTCTTTGATAATTCTCTAATTTGTGAATATAGTTTAGAACCTTCATCATAATCCACTTCATATTCGACTGTAGGGAATGTTGGTGTCCAAGCATCACCAGAGTAGACTTTATTTCTTGCGCTGCTTTCAGGGTCTATTGTATTTGAATCAAAAACAAGTGATATATCGCCAAAGTCTTCATGATTGATATCATCTCTAGTTACCGCGATAGATGGCATTGCAAGCCCACCTAAGTCTAAAGATTTTCTTAATTTGTCAGCACTTGTGTTATGAATTGCTAACAAATCTTTTACTCTGGTGCTATCTAAACCAATTGAGCGGCCATTGTTATTGACATTTGATTGAGAATTTGAGATATTGTTATCAAGATATAAGTGCTGTTTCTTCGGCGATTGTAGCCCAAGAGCCTCAGTAATTATATCTTTTTTTGTTTTTCCGACCGGATATATTAAGTTACCATCGAGTTTTTTGTTGTAATAAGTGATTATACTATTTCTTCCATATGCGCTAAGAACAAAATTACTGTCTATATCAACATTATTATATTTTCCTCTGCCATCCGGTTTAATCGCAGCTAAAAGAACTCGGTTACTATTATCTGTCGCCTTAAGTAAAGCCACTATGCTATCGCCTTGATATTTAAATACAGCGATAGGGTCTTCCAATAATTCTGGAAGTTTTTTAAGTGTCTCTTTAGAAATATTATGCTGATGTTTCCCGGTTCCAATGCCCAGGCCGTTTTTAATATGAACTTCTGTCATCAACATAGGATAATTATTGTATCCTAGACTGGTCATCCATTGAGGAGAGTCATCTCGCACTTCAACAGCATTCATAGTAGATTTAAAGGTACCGTTGCTTATCGCTTCAACTTCTTGGTCAAAACTAGTATTTAGACTATATACCAAGTCGCCAGATACACCGATATTTGAGGTATTAACATTTCTATCTCTAAACGCTTTTAAGAAATTGTATTCAATATTCTTTAATGCATCGTTATTGCCTAGTAGCTCATTAGTATTGATTACATTTTTAATATTCTCATACATTCTATATGCTAAAGATTCATTGTAATTGATTAGACGATTGATAAATTTGTCGTCACCTAGCTTGTTCTGCATTTCAATGGCGACGAATTCTTTCAGCGCTTCTTCATCACTTAATTTAATTCCTTTAGATGTATATTGTCTTTTAATATTCTCAACTCTTCTATTTAGTTCTTTTTTGTCATAGTCTTCTGTTACTAAGTCTTGAATATTTTTATATGTTTTTGCATTTTCGACATTATGCGTTAACTCATGCGTAAAAACAGTTAAAGGGCCTAAATTAGAATTAGGATTGATATATAGTTGCTTAGTCTCTGGCATGTACATACCATCTGTCTCTAAGTCTGTATCAAAAGCTAAGTTAACACCTAATTTATTGGCATAGTCTTGAACTGAATCTACTTGTCCCTTAACTTCAGGCGACAAAGTAGAATATTGAAGTGCATCCATATTGATACCCTTACGAGACAATAATTCTTGTGATTGAGCCTTAAGCCTTTCAACACTTTGTCTAGCTTTGATGTTAGTTTTAGTTTCAGCATCTACTTGTGGTTGCAAGAAACGGTAGAAGTTTTCTTGAATAGTTTGAGCGTCTAATGGTTTTACTTCATCCTGTTTAAACTGAACTGCATCACCAACGGTAGATTTTTGATAATAATTACTGATTGCAACATTTGCCATATTGATAGCTGAATCAATGGCATTAATATCTGCTTCGGTTAAAGTGTTATCTCTTTTAAACTGTTCTAGAGTCTGTATTTCGGCCTTAGCTTGGTTTACGGCTTTTCTATTTCTTAATGTAGGCACAACGTTACCTAAGCCACCAAGCACACCACCAGAAATAGCGCCCATTGCTACACTGGCGAATAGATCTCCTGGATTATACTCCCAATTGCCTAAAGTAATTCCATCAATAACGGCATCTACATTATATTCAATTCCTTCTTCAAGGCCTTCTGACATAGCTTGACTTGCAATAGCAGCTAAAGCCATTTGCCCTGATTTTTTAGCGA
>CALBGK010000223.1 GCA_937893115.1 uncultured Erysipelotrichaceae bacterium
GCTTGCAGCTAAATGTACAGCTAAACGTCTAGTTCCTGATTATATCTCAGAAAAGATGATGTTGAAACTGAAGGTCGATAAAAATGGTAATGGTAACTGTTATCCATGCATGGGTTGCCGTTCATTCTTGACTCCGTATGTCGATGAAAATGGTAAACCTAAATACTATGGTCGTTTCAACCAAGGTGTTGTAACTTTAAATCTAGTTGATGTCGCATGTTCATCTAAGGGTGATGAAGAAGCCTTCTGGAAGATTATGGACGAAAGACTAGACCTCTGTAAGCGTGCCCTTATGTGCAGACACAAGAGATTACTAGGAACTCCTAGTGATGTAGCGCCAATCTTGTGGCAAAATGGTGCCTTGGCTCGTCTTAAAAAGGGTGAAGTCATCGATAAGCTTTTATTTAATGGCTATTCAACTATCTCACTAGGTTATGCTGGCCTATGTGAATGTGTCTATTATATGAAGGGTGTATCACATACAGAAAAGATAGGCACTGAATTTGCCCTTAAGATTATGCAATATCTAAATGATGCATGTCTAAAGTGGAAGAATGAAGAACATATCGACTTCAGTATTTATGGAACTCCGCTAGAGTCTACAACTTATAAATTCGCTAAGTGTCTACAAGATAGATTTGGTGTTATTGAACATGTAACGGATAAAAACTATATCACTAATAGTTATCACGTCCATGTAACTGAAGATATCAATGCCTTTGACAAATTGACTTTCGAAGCCCAATTCCAGAAGTTATCACCTGGTGGAGCTATCAGCTATGTCGAAGTTCCTAATATGCAAAATAATATTGAAGCTGTCTTGGCTTTGATGGAACATATCTATGATCACATCATGTATGCTGAATTAAATACTAAGAGTGACTATTGCCAAGTATGTGGATATGATGGCGAAATACAGATCGTTGAAGATGAAAACCATAAACTGATTTGGGAGTGCCCAAATTGTCATAACCATGACCAAGATAAGATGAATGTCGCTAGAAGAACTTGTGGCTATATCGGTACACAATATTGGAACCAAGGTCGTACGCAAGAGATTAAAGAGCGCGTGTTACACTTATAGTATGCATTACGGCAATATAAAAAAGTATGATATAGCCAATGGTGAAGGTGTCAGAGTATCTTTATTTGTTTCAGGATGTCGTGTCAATTGTAAGCATTGTTTCCAAAAGGAGACATGGGACTTCAACTATGGTCAAGAATTTACTGATGATACAGTCAACGAGATAATTGAAGCACTAAAACCTAGCTATATTAAAGGGCTGACTGTTCTAGGCGGAGAACCATTTGAAAAAGAAAATCAAGAAGTCTTAGTTGGGCTCTATCGCAAAGTAAAAGAAATATATCCCCAAAAGAGCATCTGGTCATTTAGTGGATACCTATTTGACCAAGACATCATCCAAGGAAAGAGACATTTTGAGATGACTGATGAAATCCTCTCCTATCTCGACGTCTTGATCGATGGGCCATTTATCAATGAGCGTAGGAATATTAGCTTAGCCTTTAGAGGCAGTGAAAATCAACGCGTGATAGATGCACCCAAATCTCTTTCGTCAAGATCGGTCGTCCTATATCTCGAATAATAAGCCCTATTAGGGCTTTTTATATTGACGAAAACAGGTTTTCTTTTATATAATATTAGAGCAATTGCTCTATAAGAAAGGATAAGGTGGCTTAGTATGAAAAGAACGTATCAACCGAGCAAGAGAAAACACCAAAGAGTCCACGGTTTCAGAGCCCGCATGAAGACAGTTGGCGGACGTAAGGTTTTAGCTAGACGTCGTGCAAAGGGCAGAAAAGTCTTGTCGGCATAAAAAAGTCACAGCTTGTGACTTTTAATTTTGTTTGTAACATGAAAAAAGATTATCGCATTAGAAAGAATGAAGAATTCAGCCGTATCATAGCTGAGAAGAATAGTACAGCTGGTAAAGAGTTTATTATTTATGCCAGTTTAAGGCGTGAAGATAATTGTCGCATCGGTATCAGTGTATCAAAAAAGCTGGGCAAAGCAGTAATTCGCAATAAGATCAAAAGGCAGTTGAGAATGATGCTATTGAATGTTATTGACTTTGACAATGAAAAATATGACTATATAGTTATTGTGAGACCAGACTATTTAAATCATAGCTTTGATGAGAATAAAAAAGGCTTGGAAAACACTATTAAAAAAGTTAAAATTAAAAGGAATGTAAAGAGGTAAGCTAATGAATAAAAAGAAATTAATTCTGGTATTGACTATAGTGGCATTACTCTTTGCCATGAGCGGTTGTACAATACCTACTGATGAAACAGGCAATGTCATTATGATTACTGAAGATACAACTTTTGACACGATTATCAACAGCGAAGGTTTATTTTCAGCTATCTTCGTGTTCCCACTGGCCAAATTAATCGCTTGGCTAACACCGATGACCAATGTTGGTATAGCCATTATCATCGTTACCATTTTAGTAAATTTCTTGGCATTACTATTAACTTTTAATGCCAATATTGACATGCAGAAGATGCAGATGATACAGCCGGAACTGCAACGTATACAAAAGAAGTACGAAGGCAAAGATGATCAAAATTCTAAAATGCGTGCTGCAACTGAAATGCAGAATGTCTACAAGAAGTATGACATCCATCCATTCAAATCAATGTTGGCACAATTTATTCAATATCCTATTTTGATCGCTGTATACTATGCAATCAGACGTTCTTCGGCTGTTGCTACTGCGACATTCTTGGGCTTGAGCTTGGAGAAAACGCCTATGGCTGCCATTCAAGAAGGCGAATGGGCGTACGCCTTATTGTTTATTCTCATGATTTTAGCACAATTCCTTTCTATCAAGGCTCCACAGCTATTGCAGGAAAGAAGAATGAAAAGAGAAGCTGAAATTCATCATCGTCGCTATGAAAAACCAGAAAATCCTGCTGGTGGCATGATGTACTTCATGATTATCTTTATTGGTATCTTGATGATTTCTTGGCCAAGTGCGATGTCTTTATACTACTTAATTTCATCATTAGTAATGTTCTTAAAGACAGTTATCATGAATAAGGTAGCTGATAGAAAGAGCGCTGAGAAAAAGTAGAAGGTTGAATTATGAAAAACTATACTGCAAAAAATTTAGATGAAGCTTTAGAATCAGTCATCAAAGAAAAAGATTGTAAAAAAGAAGATATCTTCTATGAAGTTATTGAAGAAAATAAACACTTTTTAGGTATAGGTAATTCTATTACTATCAGTGCTTATACTAACCAAGATATTAAAGATTTCATCTTTGATTATCTCGGCAATTACTTCATTAACTTAAATCAAGAAGTGGCTATCGAAATCATTCTTGAAAATGATTTGTTCCGTGTCGTATTGGACGCTGAAAATAATGCTATTATCATCGGTAAGGGTGGTCAAACATTACGTGCCATCTCTAATGTCTTAAAGGCAGCTACTAATAATACTTTTAAAAAGCGCGTCAATATTATCGTCGATGTAAATCATTATAAAGAAGACCGCTATCGCAAGATTAGATCACTAGCTAATCGTGTCGCTAAAGAAGTAGCTAAGACACATGTAGATGCCGCTTTAGACCCTATGCCAAATGACGAAAGAAAAGTTATTCATGAATTCTTAGCTAAACGTAACAATATCAAAACTGAGTCAGAAGGCGAAGGAAATCAAAGACATTTAGTAATCAAATATGTAGAAGAGAAGTAGTAATGCTTCTCTTTCTTTTATGTCAAATAAGGTAAGATAGTATTAGAATGTGGCCGCTGATCTACAGGCGGTTGATGGGCTTGTGCCTAGTAAAAAAATAATATGCATTAGCAGAAGGAAATAGATAAAGATACCATTGAAGCACAGGAAGCATCCATTCACACACGAGAATTATTAAATAATATAGACTTTAGACCGAAAAAATGAACTAATCAAGATACATAAATAGTTATTATCAGGTATATCAAAAATACACAGATCCTTTAGAGATGTCAACATTAGGATAAAACAAAGAGCCCGTTTTTGGGCTCAAATTAATTTTAGTCTTCAGTTTTAAGAATTTCTCTTAACTTATCCATTCCCTTTTCAGCGAATTTCAAAGTCGTTTTCTTAGCATTTTTAATCTTTTCTTGAGTTTCAGGTCTATTCATGTATTCATTGACACTTTGATAGACTTGGTTGCCAACTTCCTTGACAGTGTTGATAGCTGACTTGAATTCATCGCTGTCGAAGAATTCAGAGAAGCTTTCGTTGATGTCTTTCTCTGCATCTTTAATTTTTTCGCTTTGACTAACTTCTTTTAGTTCATGAATCTTAGCTAAAGTATAATCGCATACTTCATAACATTTATTCTGAACATTTAGTAAGAAAGATTCAATCTCGCTATCTTCGCCTGGAGTTACGGTCTCTTTAACTTTGAGAAGGGCTTTGCGTACGCCGCTTTCTGTCTTAGCAATTAGGGCATCTAACTTGAGCTGATCTTCATTGCTTAAATTAGGTCTCTTACTAGCAGCCACATCTTTAAGATTTTGAAGCTTGGCGTTGACATTACAGATTAATTCATCTAAATTCATAAAATCATCCTCCATACTTGATTATACCCCTATTTACAAAAATAAGGTATTGCTTACAAAAAAACTACAATTTGAAATTAAATTATTATATAATATTTTCGTGTTAAATTAGGAGGCAAGAATGGGAATTTATGAGTTGTTAGGATCTGTTGCAGATGTTAGAAAAGGTTCTAATGCTTGCGATTTTAATGGCTATCTAGAGGATTATTTAGATACATTAGAAGAAGATAGCAAAATTTTACCAACTTTGAAAGCACTATTTGAAGTAGATGGTGATTCAAGAATAATCGTCAACCTGAGAACAGGTGTTTCCAAAGAATCGATCTCTAATCAGATCATTCGCTACAAAGATATCTTTAAACTAGAAGATGAAGCAATCGTTTCACCGTATATCGTCTATACAAAGAAAGAAGATCAAGAAAAAGCATTACTGCTTGTTAATGATGAATACATATATGCTAAAGGAATATATTATTGTCTGACTGAACCGTCTGGAACATTCCAGGATGTTAAAAATGATATTGTAGCTATTGATGCAAAGAACGTCGATGAAGTATGTGACACCTATAAGAAGATGTTTACTAAGAGAGCTGGGCAGATTCAAAGAGAGCTCGATGGCATCCGCTTCAAAGATTATGATGCAAGCTATGAACATGCCCTAGAGATATCTAATGCCATCAGCGAAAATTTATTTGATAACATAAAGACAGCAATAAATAAAGATGCTTTTATTCGTGAATGTATTTCTAAATGGTTCTTGATTAAGAAATTTGTCTATGTGCAATATATGGTC
>CALBGK010000224.1 GCA_937893115.1 uncultured Erysipelotrichaceae bacterium
GAACCAGTAAAACCTGAAAAATAGCGCAATGTCTTATAGTATTCGGGGATGTATTCAGACATATGATCATCAGAAGTAGTAATATAATAAACATCGAGCTTATGCTCTTTCATTAAAAGTTTAATCTTTTCTAATCTTTCACTTATCATTCGAATCACCTCTTTAAATATTTTACTCTTTTTTGAAAGCACATAAAAGATTGATTATATCTAATTATTTTATAATTGTATTGTGTTTTTTTATAGTAGAATATATATACGTATGAGAAAAAAAGATATATTAAAAAGAAAGAAGAGGAAAAAAACTCTTCGTGAGATAAGAAAAGTGAATCATAGTCATTCCAATATTCAAAGACATCAGTTCAAAAAGAAGACTGCCGAGAAAAAACTCGAGACTAAAAAGACAGAAACAAAGGCGGAAACAAAAAATTCTGATAAGCGTCCTAAGGGCAAAAAGATTACCTTTGTCTTAGCTATCATTACTTCTGTTATAGTAGCTTTGTGTCTGATTGTCGGATGCGTATGTCTCAAGTTTGGTTTAGATATGTTAGAAACTAAACCAGAACTCAATCTCGAAGATTTACAATCACCAAACTCATCATTGATACTTGATAAAGATGGCAATACTGTCATGGAATTAGGTATGTACTTAAGAGAAAATATTGAATATGAAGATATGCCTAACTGTCTAATCGATGCCTTCTTATCAATCGAAGACTCACGTTTCTTCTCCCATTTCGGTTTTGATATTCCACGTTTTACGATGGCTGCCATCGCCAATTTAAAGTCAGGTAATTTTGACCAAGGCGGTTCAACCATCACCATGCAGCTAATCAAGAATACTTACTTCCAAGTCGATGCCGATTCTGAATCGACTATGGCTGATCGCGATGGCTTGGCTGGTGTCAGAAGAAAGCTACAAGAAATAGTCTTATCAATAGAACTAAACTTCAAGCTCTCTAAACAAGAGACCTTCGCTCTATTCTTAAATAAGATAAACTTTGGCAATAATATCCGTGGTGTCGAAAAGGCTGCTCAATATTATTTTAATAAGAGTGCTAGTGAATTAAATCTAGCTGAAAGTGCCTTCTTAGCTGGCATTATCAACTCACCGAATAACTATAATCCATATAACGAATTATATAAGGATAATCCTAATTATATCTACTTGAGTTCAGATATTGAATATCTTGAAAATGCGACCGAAAGAAGAAATGAAGTATTAGACTTAATGGTCTACCATGGCTATATCAGCGAAGAAGAAGCTGAATTAGCTAAGGCCATAAAGATGGAGGATATGTTGGCAGGCTTCGGTGAAGAATATTCACAAACTAGTGAATACTATCAAAGTTATATCGACGCCGTCATCGATGAAGTTATCGAACAAACAGGCGATGACCCTTATGTCGTACCGATGATTATTCATACGAATATGGACCCATATATGCAAGAATTAGTCTATAATATACAAAATGGTAATACCGATATCGAATTCAGACTAGATTCTATGCAATCAGCAATATCCATCATGGATAATCAAACTGGCGCTTTAATAGCCATCGGCGGTGGTCGTGGCCAAACCGAATCAAGAATGTTCAATCGTGCAACTAGCGCTTATGTACAACCTGGTTCGACAATTAAACCAATCTTTGAATACGCCCTAGCCTTTGAACATCTAGGTTGGGCAACTTCGCATACCATCACTGACCAACCTATTTGGTTATATGGTTCTGACCACTTAATCAGAAATGCTGGAGGTCAGGGATATACTGGCGATATGTTACTCACAGAAGCGGTCGCTCGCTCCCTCAATACCCCTGCTATCCAAACTCTTCAAGCTGTAATTGACGAGATAGGTGAAGAGGCTTGTGTCGATTACTTAAGGTCCATAGGCTTTGATGTAGAATATGAAGATTTCGACTTACAATTCGCCATCGGTGGCAATTGACGACACCTGTTCAATTAGGTGCTGCCCATGCCATCTTGATGAATGAGGGATATTATATCGAACCACATACTATCGATTATATTGAATACTATGATGGAAGAGATAATTATGTCGCTGATACAGTAGGTAATCAAGTTCTATCAGCTGGTGCTGCTTACCTTTCGGCCTACTTAGAGGAATACAATGTCTCCGGTCCATTCTTCAACTACATGCAGATACTTCGCAGTGATTATCCAGT
>CALBGK010000225.1 GCA_937893115.1 uncultured Erysipelotrichaceae bacterium
TATGTCAGAGAATTGTAAGGAATATCTCGATGATTACTATCAAGTTAACAGCCTCGAAAACTATGATGAAGTATATCGCGCTTTTGCTTACTTCAGCTATAAATATGGCAAGATCGACTATGTAGAATCCAATAATGAATATTGGCTTATGCAAGATGCTCGTTTACGTGAAGACTTCAATGTGAATACAGGTGTGCGGTTAGATAATATTGCTTATATTCGTTATAAGAGTCAAATGAAAAAGAAGTATGCGGAAGCTAATGTGAAGACAGCTCGCTTTCATTTAGTCAGTGATTATGAGTCTGGCAAGAGATTCGCTATTGAAGTTGGTTATCCACTCATAGTTAAACCAGATGATGGCGTTGGTGCTTCTTTTACTCATTGCATCAATAATGATGAATTCTTATAAGCCATGCCAAATGATAATGGAAGAATTTGTCGATGGTGATTTAGTTTCTTATGATGGCATTTGTGATTCTAAGCGCAATATCATCTATGAGACTAGTCATGTCTTTCCAAGACAAGTGATGAATATTGTAAATGAAAGACTGGATTGTTACTACTGGTCAGTAATTGATATACCTGAAGATTTGAAAGAAAAAGGACAGGCAGTAGTAAAGACTTTCCCAACTAATTCAAGGGCTTTTCATTTAGAATTTTTTATCTTGCGAAGTGACAAGGAAGGATTAGGAAAAAAAGGAGATATCATCGGTTTATAAGTCAATATGCGTGCACCGGGAGGTCCAACTCTTGATATGATGGACTATGCAGCTGATATTGATGTTTATCAGTTATGGGCTAATATGATATGTTTCGATGAAGCTAGAATGGATACTAGTCGTAAGTATTTTGTCGTCTATGCTTCTAGACGCAAGGAACATTATTATTCAACTAGTCTTGAAGAAGTCAAGGATAGATATCGTGAACATATCGTGATGGAACTAAAAAATCCCGAAGTCATAGCACCTGCTATGGGTGATGATGTACTGGTTGCCAGATTTAAAAATGAAGAAGATATTATGCCATTTGTTCAGGCAGTGATTGGAGATTAGCCATGCATATTGAATATTACTCGCACATATCGCAAAGTCTTGATCGAAAGATGGAATTTAAAGTATATGGTCATGCGGGAATCAGCTTTATTGTCTTTCCAGCTCAAGATGGGCGTTTCTATGATTATGAGAACTTTCGAATGGTCGATGCGATGTCATGGTATATCGAAAATGGTTTAGTACAGCTTTTCTGTGTCGATTCTTGTGATAGGGAGTCTTGGTCTTTGATTGGTCAAGATGAAAGTAGCCGTATAGCGGTGCAAGAAGCCTACTTTCATTACATTTGTGATGAATTATATCCTTTTGCTAAAAAGATACATAACGATTTAGCACAGGCTGATGACTTTGAATGTTATACGACAGGTTGTAGTATGGGCGCTACTCATGCCCTAAACTTCTTCTTGCGTCGTCCTGACTTATTTAAGGGAACGATAGCTTTAAGTGGCATTTATCACGCTACTTACTTCTTCCCGAATTATCATGATTCAAGAATTTATGATAATTCGATAACTGACTACTTAGCTAATATGCCTTTAGACCATCCATATCTTGATTTATATCGTCAAAGTAAGATAGTCATCTGTGCTGGTAGAGGTAGATGGGAAGATGAAGTATTAGTTGATACCGAAATTATCAAAGAAGATTTTAAACACTTAAATGTTCCAGCCTGGATAGACTTTTGGGGCAGTGATGTTGACCACGATTGGCCATGGTGGCGTAAACAAGTAATTTATTTTCTACAATTTTTTGTGAGATGATATAGATATGGTAATCAAAGAAAATTTATTTATTGATACATTGGATGATAGAGAAAGAACTATACATATTTATTTGCCCGATGTGAGTGAAGACACAAGATTGAGTGTCATCTACATGTTTGATGGGCATAATCTCTTCTATGATGAAGATGCGACATATGGTACTTCTTGGGGCTTGAAAGATTATTTTGACCAAAAGAAATATCCTATT
>CALBGK010000226.1 GCA_937893115.1 uncultured Erysipelotrichaceae bacterium
TCCAAAAAGGTGAGCCAAAGATGACACCTTTTAAGAGATTACCGATAGTTACTCTTAAAGTATTGACCACTAACATCTCCTTGATACCAAACATCTTTATTGTAATTAGAGCCATGATATTAGCCAAACCAAAACGGATGCCAAATTGAATAGGTGGGATAAAGGCACTTTCAAATAAGTTGATGATGATAGCTAAAGCTGAAAACATCATCAAAGTGACCATCTTCTTCGTCTTACTCATCTAAGACCACCCACAACCTATTTGGTAAACAGATGATAGGAATATAGATATCTCTTGAAGACCAACCCATATTCTCACAATCATGATTAGGACACTCGACATCCACTGCTCGCCACTTGCCATCTTTAACTTCTAAATTAAAGCTTCCATAATCACCTTCGACAGTATAGTAGCCATCTTCATCAATATCAAAAGTTAAGACAGTATTTCCATCAGCATCAATTATCTTGCCAATCGATTTACTGCTATTAAAAGAATTATAGACTAATAAAGCCATCAAACTTATCGCCACTATGGCGACGATCAATAATATTTCTCTTTTTTTCATGCGGTTTAATTATACCATAGACTTAGTTAAATCATTAGCCCAAGTACCAGTTCGATAACGTCGATAAGTCAAAATGAAACGGACGACTTGTTCAATCTGGCAAAGCAACAAGACTAGTACAATAGAATCAATCTTGAAGACTAGTATACTGATAAAGGCAATTGGTATCCCAACTAGATACATGATACCTGAGTCAAGGAAGTTGAGGATGCCGGCATCACCACCAGCTTTAAGTGTCGAAAACATCAAGAAGTTAAACATGCGCATAAAAACTTTAAACGCAAAGACGTTGAGCAAACCTTCGCACACAATAAAAGTATTCATATCTTGAACATTGTATAGTCCTAATAGTGGAGCCTTAAAGATGATAATAAAGATTATTAGTCCCACCGCCAACATCGCTCCTAGACCCAATTGATATTTAGCCTCTTGTTTAGCCAATTCAATTCTGCCCTGTCCTAGTCTAGTGCCTATTAAGATAGATACTGCTGAACCATAGCCATGTACCAAAAATAGGAAGAGATTAAATATCTGATTGGCCACATAGTAAGCATCCATACTTTGAGTACCCAATAAGCCAAAGGCCTTGACAAAAAGGGTCATACCAAAACCAAATAGCGTCTCATTGATGATGAGCGGAATAATACGAGCGAAAATAGGCTTCACAAAAGATAGAGGAAGCTTAAAATTCTCTACTCCTAAGATAAAAGAAGGCTTATCTTTAATAATATAAAAGACATAGATTAAAAAGACTAAACTTTGCGCAATCAAAGTCCCTAACGCTGCTCCTTCGACACCGATATCGAGAACAAAAATAAACAGATAATTGAAAAAGATATTAAATATCGCTCCAAATAAGGAAATGATAAAGGTTAATTTAGTATTATGTTCACTGCGATACATGATACCGATAGAATTATTTAAAGCTAAAGGTATCTCGGCTAAGACGACGATTTGTAAATAGCGACGACTGTATTCAAGTACTTCGAAATCATCGAGATAGAATAATAATATCTGATCAGGAAATAAATAAGATACCGATATCCAGATAAGGGCATTAATCAAAGATAAAATGATACTCAAACCAAGAGTCTTACCCATCTTATCAAATTGTTTAGCTCCATAAAACTGAGCCGCAAAAATAGCGATGCCACTAGTAATGCCCCATGTTATACCATTTGATAAGGTAATGATTTGTGTCGCATTGCCTACTGCTGTAACCATACCAATAGAAGAAACCATGATGGAATCAATAATTGACATACAACTAGTCAATAACATGGTCATTGCTAATGGAAATGTGACTCTGAAAGTTTTTAAATAAAATTCTTTATCCCCAATATAATTTAATAAAAAAGTTTTCATAGAAAATATTATACCTTAAGAAAAGGAATACCATAAGTATTCCCAATTATTATTCTTTTGATTTGGCCATTTGTTTATATCTGGCCTTTTTTTCTTCACTAATCTTTTTACGAATATATTCTTGACGCTCTTTACGCTTAATCGCTTCGATGGCCTTGGTCTTTTTCTTCTTATAATTTGGTTTGACCTTTTCTTTCTTCTTGCTCAGCATGCGAGCGATTTCTTTCTCTCTTTTTTCTTCACGGCTAACACGTTTAAAATCGAGAGGTTTTAAATCGCGCCACTCACCATTTTTATACTGTTTAGGTTGAAACTTAATTCCTTCCTTGGATAATTGCTTAATCGCATTTTCATCTTCTTTTTTATAGAGAGCGAAGCAAGTTCCTTCCCGACCATTTCTACCAGTACGGCCAGCTCTATGAATATAGAAGCTGAGTTCTTTAGGAAAGCCACAAGATACGACATGGCTTATCGCATCGATATCAATACCTCTAGAGGCGATATCACTGGCGATGATATAAGTATATTTTTTGGTATTTAATTGTTTGATGGCTCTTTGGCGCTTTCTAGCTTCTAGACCGCCATGTAATAAGATAGCATCGATTTTATGTTTTTGAAACATCTGATATATCTCATCACATTCTTCACGCGTATTGGCAAATATCAGACAGACATAAGGATTAAAGCCATCTAAGATATCTAATAATGTCTCAGCATAAGACTTATGTTTGCAATCGATGAGAACATGATTGATATTAGGGCTAACTCTTTCTTCATCTTCTATTTCGATGACTTGAGGATGATTTAGATACTTCTTAATAAAAGGTCTTAGACCCTCTGGCAAAGTAGCGCTAAAACACATTATCTGTGGCTTATTCATCCTTGAAAAGATGGCATCTATATCTTCTAAGAAACCATATTCTAAAGTCATATCAGCTTCGTCGACGACAAATATCTTGACTAAGTCAACTCTGATCGTGCTATCGCTATACAAGTCTTTGATACGTCCAGGTGTCCCAATGACGATATGTGGGACTTTTTTAAGACCTTCCTTCATTCGTTTAGTATCTAAGCCACCTGATAGAAGTTTTATTCTTAAATTAGGATAAACTTCTTGCATAAGACGAGCATTTTGGTAAATCTGGAAAGCTAATTCTCTAGTCGGTGCAGAGATGATGGCTTGAGTCTCATCGATATTTTCATCTATCTTTTCACATATAGGTATTAAATAGGCATGAGTCTTACCAGTTCCTGTCTTTGCAAGAGCTACGATGTCCTTATTCTTGTGAGCCATTTGAATGGTCGCCTCTTGGACCTTGGTAAGAGATTTAAAGCCATTTAAACGGATAAATTCTAGAGCCTTTTCATTTAAATTCAGGTTTTTCATGCTTAACATTCTATCATTAATTTTAAAAAAAGTATATTGTGATAAAATTTAAATATGAAAATTAAAAAAGTTATTCCTAGCGGATATTGTAAGGGAGTTATCAACGCCATTGAGATAGCTAAGAAAGCTAGAAGAGATAATATGGATGCACCAATATATATCTTAGGTATGATAGTTCATAATAGCTATGTGACCGAAGCTTTAAATACTCTAGATATTATCACCCTAGATGACAAGAAAAAAAACAAAGAAGAACTACTTGATGAAATCGATAGTGGCATAGTCATCTTCACTGCCCATGGCATAGCTGAAAGCATCAAAGAAAAAGCCACAAATAAAGGTTTAACGATTATTGATGCCTCTTGTAGCGATGTCATTAAGACCCAAGATATCATCAAAGAGAAGATCAAAGAAGGTTTTAATGTCTTATATATAGGTAAAAAGAATCATCCCGAAGCTCTAGCTGTCTTATCGATAAGTCAAAATATCCACTTAATCTCTAGTATCGACGATATAAAAAAGACTCAAATTCCTGAGCCTATTTTTGTCACCAATCAGACGACGATGTCTATTTTTGAAATACGTAATATCAACGAAAAGATAAAAGAAAAATGGCCTAAAGCCATTATATGTGAAGAGATATGCAATGCCACGAGCATGCGTCAAAAAGCCATCATGAATTTAAAGAACTGTGACTTGCTCTATGTAGTTGGTGACCCTCGTTCCAACAATACCAACAAGCTTAAACAAATCGCTCTAGACAGCGGTATCAAAAAAGTCAGAATGATAGAAACAGCTAAAGAGATAGATGAAAATGATTTAGATGTCGAAAATATCTATATCACCGCCGGTGCTAGCACACCGACATATTTAACTAATCAAGTCATTGAATGCCTAAATAACTACAATCTAAATCATGAATTAAATATCCAAGATATTGATATCTACAAAATATTATTTTAGGCTCTAAAACGCGTAAATACTTTTAAGATATCCTTGCCCTTGACATGGAAAATAGATTGCGGCAAATAGAAGAAATAAGTAATTACCAGATACAACGAACCAGATATCAGAGCGTAAACTATCATGAGTAAAAGACATACTAGTTTACTATCATAGTTAAATGGCACAAAGAAGCTGATGATCAAACAAGGTATCATACATAGAATTGAGCTGATGAAGATAAATAATAATTTCTTCAGACAATTCTTTAATTTAAAATTGTAATTTTTCTTGAGGAAGACAAAACCAAAGACGATTACAACTAAGCTACATAATACTGAGCTATATATCATGCCCGCATATCCTGTCAAAGAGATAAATGGGAAAAAGCTGATAAATTTTATCGCAAAGCTGATAGCCAAGATGCCAATAGCGCTCTTACGATGGCGTAAAGTAATCAAGATAGAAGAAAGGATAGGTGCTATGGTATCTGTGATTGTCTGTAAATTAGAAATCATAAATACTTCGCTGCCCAAATCGAGATTGGCATTGCCATACATGATGAAATATATCGCCTTGGCAAAAAGAATAAAGGCCATGACAACAGGAATGAGCAGATAAAAGACAGTATTGAAGATATCAGATAGTTGTCTTTGTAAAAGGCGATAATCTTGTTTCTCCAAAGATTCAGTCAAGTAAGGAACAAGTCCTGCACTAAATCCAAGGGTTAAAACTTGAGGTATAGCCGCAATCTTATTACAGTTTACTTGTAAGATGCCAAGTACCAACAAGGCATCTTCATAAGCGATATTGGCGGTTGGTGCATAAGACATGAAGAAGTTAGAATTGACAATGGAACTCGAAGTACCTAAAAAAGAAATAATTACATAGGGTATGCCTAGAGATATTAGCTCAATAAAGACTTCTTTTTGGTTTTTGCCACTAGTGCTTTGACCTTTGGCTAAAGCGATTACCTCTCTACTTTGTTTTCTGGTCATCACTAACATATAAATTATCGTGATAACAGCGGCAATACTAGCCGACAACATCGCCATATAGATAGCCCAAATACCATCAAATGACAGGATTTGGACAAAGATATATCCTAGGGCAATAATGCCAAAGACACGGACAAATTGTTCGATTACTTGTGAACTAGCGTAGACATCCATACGCTTTAAACCTTG
>CALBGK010000227.1 GCA_937893115.1 uncultured Erysipelotrichaceae bacterium
GTCACAGCTGAAAAGCTGAAAACTGATTCGCCGCTCGTCACTTCTGTGCGATTCACCGTCGAAGACGGCTTAGATGCTGTTCCC
The DNA here is from genome assembly GCA_937893115.1 of uncultured Erysipelotrichaceae bacterium. Lineage (GTDB taxonomy): Bacteria > Bacillota_I > Bacilli_A > Erysipelotrichales > Erysipelotrichaceae > CALUZH01. Next base: position 85 of record CALBGK010000227.1, read on the forward strand.
ATCCCGCACGGGCTTATCAGACCCGGACAGTCTCGAAGGGCGGTGCCCTCCATCGGTTTCCTCGCGAGCTTTCGCTCGGTCATCGGCAGTCATGTCGCGAATAGATATTCGTTTTTATGTATTGTAACACGTTTTTATTTAATTCGCAATGATGTTTTCGCATCGCCGCAGGTCAGAGCCCCGTTTTGACCCTATTTCCTCCCATAAATGAGCGGAAATACACCCAAAAATATTTTCAAAACGGGAACGCGGGAGAAGGGCAGGCCATCCTTTTCCGCATCGCCCAAAACATCAAAAATCAAAAGTGGTACACCTTTTTTGCCTGTTTTCAGGGGGGTTTCGGGCGACGCCGAAAAAATGTACCACATATGTACCACTTTATTTTTCGAAGTGGTACGCCTTTTTTGCCTGTTTTCAGGGGGGTTTTGGCGGTGTGTACCACTTGTACCACATAAATCCGAGTTATCTACATATACACGCATACACGTAAAAGGAGGAATTTCTTATTTTTTCTCTCGCCCGCGTAATATGAAAAAAAGTGGTACATGTGGTACATCGAGCCGGGAACGCCTGAAATCAGGCATTTTTTGCGTACCACATAGCAATTTCTATGTGGTACAAAAGTGGTACATGTGGTACGCAAAGTGGTACATCTCGTACTTGACGGGGGCCCCTTGAAGGTTTTCGAGCGGTTTCGCGAGCGACACCCGAAGAAAAACCCACCAACATCCACCCCTTTCCATGTACCCCGGTCGATAACCCCCGACCGCATCGAGCGATAGCGAGATGCACACTTGCCCATCCCAAATCGCCTCACAACCCCACAGAACGCGTTTTAAGGCGCGAAAAAGCCCGAATGGTACACAAGTACCTCTTCGGGCTTAAAACCGCTTAAAACGCAAAATAAAGCGTTCTGACGCATATAGCGAAAAGGGGAGCGCCTAGGCGTTCCCCAATCTATAGATAAGCGCGAACTCATTCCTGAAGAATAAGAGTTCGACGCTTCCGTTTTTGGTGGAACCGACGGGAGTCGAACCCGTGTCCAAGAATAGCCCCACATCTGAACGTCTACAGTTTAGCTTATCTTTAATTGAGACAATGTTTACGGCATAAGCTACCCACATTGAATTTGCCTTTTCGGTTTTCAGCTGATGAGATAAGGCTAACTCATTTTGCCTATTCCATAATTACGATCATTATCATATGGACACTGATAATGAAAGTTTGCTAGAAGCCAAACTTAGGCTATATTAAGCAAATGCTAATTCGTTATTTCCGTTTATTTTTAATTGATGATTAGGTCATCACTCCACTGCTGTTCAGATCCAGCATAAACCTGTCGAAACCATGACGGCACCATGTACTCCTATTTAATAACTAAGTGCTTTTAATGTCAAGATAATTTATTTGGTTTATAATATAAGAATATCTAAAGGGAGAATTGATATGAAAAAGGTATTGATTATATCTTCTAGTTTGCGTAGTTGCAGTAATTCTGAAATATTGGCTGAGACTTTTAAACAGGGCGCTTTAGAAGCTCAAAATGAAGTTGAGATGGTGAGTCTCAAAGATAAAGAAATCAATTATTGTAAGGGTTGCCTGGCATGCAGGGAAAAGGGCAGATGCATAGTCGATGATGATGCTAATGATATTGTTGAAAAGATGAAAGACAGTGATGTGATAGTCTTTGCGACACCTATTTATTACTATAATATGGCAGGCCAATTAAAGACCTTATTAGATAGAGCTAATCCTTTATATTTCATCGATTATAAATTTAAAGAAATATATCTTTTATCAACTTGTGCTGATGATGAAGAAGATGCCAATAAGCGTCTGATCTCTTCGTTTGAAGGTTGGATTGAATGTTTTGAAGGCGTGGAACTAAAGGGTGTCATCAATGCTTATGGTGTTGATGGACCTAATAGTATTAAAGGTAATGAAGCCCTTACTGAGGCTTATATGATGGCTAAGGAGATTTAGTTAGAAATGATGTTTGAATGGATAATCAAAAAGACGATTAAGAATTATGAAGATGTAGAAAATAGAGATGTTAGAAGACAATATGGCACCGTATGTAGCATCATCTCTATCATCTTAAATATGATTATGGTAGTTTTTAAACTTGTCTTTGGTTATATGGTCAATAGTATTTCAATAGTAGCTGATGGTTATAATAATTTGTCAGATATCGGCAGTAATGTCGCTACCTTATTTGGCTTTAAATTAGCTGGTAAACATCCAGATAGTGAACATCCTTATGGTCATGGCCGCGTAGAATATATCGTTGGAATGATTATTTCTTTCCTCATCTTGATGGTAGGCCTATCTTCATTAAAAGAATCTATTATCAAAATCTTTAATCCTGAGAAACTCAATTTTTCTTACTATGCCCTAACCGCCTTGATTATATCTATCATCTTTAAGTTTTGGATGTCTTACTTTAATCGCAAGGCTGGAGATAAGATCGATTCATCAGCTTTAATGGCAGCTGCCCAAGATAGTATCAATGATGTCTATTCGACAACTGCTACCTTGATATCCCTCATCTTATCACTATTTATCGATTGGCCTATTGATGGTATCATTGGTCTATTTGTCTCTTTACTAGTAATTAAATCGGGAATTGAAATCTTTAAAGAGATGATGACTTCTTTATTAGGTAGAGCACCAGATAAAGAGTTAGTTCAAGAGATCATCGACTTTGTGATGTCTTATGATGAAGTATTAGGCGTTCATGATTTGATGATTCATGATTATGGTCCTGGTAGAAAATATATGACACTTCATGTGGAAGTTAATCGTTATAGAGATATTGGGGATATTCATGACCAGATCGATGAGATAGAAAGAGCTATCTTGAATAAATTTCAAATCCTTACAACTATTCACATGGACCCTATAGATATTGAAGATAGCTATACCAATATGATGAAAGAAAAGGTGGAGACTATCGTCAAGAATATCAATAGTTCTTATTCTATTCATGATTTTAGAGTAGTTAGAGGAAAAACACATACCAATTTAATCTTTGATGTCGTCTTACCTTCTGATGATACTTCTAAACATGGAGATGTAAAAAAACTTATCAGCGAAGAAGTCGCTAAGATAAGTGATGAGAAATTATATTGTGTAATCGAAGTTGAACACGGTTATTGCTGATACTAGTTATCAGCTTTTATTTTGGGATAAAAATGATATTTAAGTCGACAGGGAATTCAATGCCATCGATTTGGCCGCTGTCGCTATATTGCCATATCTTAAAGGGATAAGTGAAATCGGGGACATCATTATATTGGGCATACCAAATGTCATAGTGAAGTATCTGATTTAAATCAAAGTGATTTAAAGCCCAATAGAGATTGGTATATACCATACCCTCATAATTATTTTCTATCACCTTCTGCATAAAGGCCATGGCATTATCACTTCTTTGTTCAGAAGAGATATATTGCACTCTAGATTCATCATAGTCTATCTCTTCAAGGTCATAGACAATAGGCAAGTCGATATCTTTATCTAGGATGTGTTCAAGGACAAAGAAGGCTTCTTCCATTGCTTCTTCTTCAGATATAGCTTGCGAGAAGAAGTAGACACCTACCTTAATTCCAGCTTCTTTACAAGCTGCATAGTTTTTCTCGAACATCTCATCTAGGACTATTTCCCCTGTACCATAGCCTCTAAAGCCAAGGCGGATATAGGCAAATTCAATGCCACTTCCTTTAACTTTTTGCCAATCTATCTCACCTTGATGACTAGATACATCAATACCGATAGAACTAGTATAATTATCATCTTCATAATAGAAGAATTGACCATCTTGATAGAGATTGTCGAAGTTATAATCATTAGTTCCTAGATTCTCTAAGTCATTCATCTTTTCATATTCGTAGTTATAATAGACACGCCGAAAGAATAATTTATCAATTATGACAATAAAAGATACAACGATAATGACAGTTATGACAAACAATATTATTAATCTGTCGATGCGTAATTTTCTTTTCATAACTTAATTATAAAATATATGGGTAATTTGTTATAATAAAAAACATGTGTGTGCTAGTAAATTATTTTAAGGAATTATTTAAAGATCGTAATTTTATGAAGAGGGTACTTTTAATCGCTGTACCTTTGATGTTGCAACAACTCATCGTCAACAGTGTCAATCTTGTCGATAATTTGATGGTGGGTCAATTAGGTGACTATTCGCTCAGCGCTGTCAGCAGTGCTAATCGCTATTACTTTATTGCGACCATGGGTACCAATGGCGTGATAGGCGCTTCTATTATTTTCTTGTCACAATTTTATGGGGCAAAGGACTACGATAAGATGAAACAGACATATCGCTTTTCTTTGATCAGTGCCTTTACATTATGTTTGCTCTTTTTTGTCTTGGCCATTCTGTTTCCTGAGGCAATCATCCGCTTTTTTATCAATGATGAGACTATTATAGCGATAGGCTCAAGTTATTTAAGAATAGCTTGTTTCTCATATATACCTATGGTCTTATCGCTTTGTGCTTCTAATGCTTTAAGAGCCATGGGTGTAACTAAGATGCCTTTGATGATATCTATTATCTCAGTACTTACCAATATCGTCTTAGACCATGTCTTTATCTTTGGCTTAGGTTTTATTCCTGCTATGGGCGTAGAAGGAGCAGCTATTGCAACATTAATCGCTAGAATTGTGGAAGCTTTAATCTATCTCATCGTCTTAAAGAGAACAGAATATCCTTTCAATACACGTCTTAAGGATGTCTTTAAGGTAGATAAGGGCTTAGCTTTAACTATCTTTAAAAAGGCTGTGCCACTATGTGCTAATGAAATCTTGTGGTCGGCAGGTATGGCTACATTGCTCAAATACTACTCAACTAGAGGTGTGGCAGCTAATACAGGTTATAGTATCTCAACTACAATTTCCGACTTATTCTATGTCTTATTTGCTGGCATGGCGACAGCTTCAACTGTCCTTATCGGTACAGCTTTAGGAGCTAATCGCTTAGAAGAAGCTAAGAGCAACGGATACAAACTAATCTGTTTCAGTATGTTATTATCAATTCTTTTTGGAGGTATGATGTTTACATCATCATACTTAGTGCCAGTGATCTTTAATGTATCGAACGAAGCTAAAGAGATAGCTTCGACCTTCTTAAGGGTCATGTCATTACTATTCTGGCTATATATGTTTAATACGCAATGCTTCTTTACTCTAAGGGCTGGAGGCGATACGCGTAATACTATGTTTATGGATTCTTTCTACATGTGGTTAGTCAATTTACCTATCGTTGGTTTTCTGACTTACTTTACTGGAATTGATATCTATCTTTTATATATCGCTGGTCAATGTACTGACCTCATCAAAGCTTTTTTATCCTTCCACTTAGTACGAAAAGAAAAATGGGTCAATAACCTAACCCATTAATTCGCATTTGACAATGCCATCTAAATTAGACAGACGATAAGCTTTATTGTCGTGTGTATATATATCGATGATGACATCGGCACTATGGTCGTATTCTTCAAGGGCCTCCTTAAGGATATCGATAGTGCTGATGTCTTTTTGTAAGCCGTATAGTTCAGCGATAGTCACAAAACAATTCTGCGCAGTCTTAGTGCCATCGAAGTCATAGAAGCTAGTCTTTTCTGGATTTTTAAATAATCCTTTAACATCATCATTATTGAAAAGATAGCGAATAGCTTCATAATTGATGGCTGCTTCTAAGGATATAATGCTTAATTTTAGCCAAGTGACGACATCTAGTGGCAACATGGCCATATCTTCATCACTAGGTTTAAAATTGATCATCTGACTTAAATTCATATTTTCTACAAACATAGCTACAACCTTCTCCTCTAATATTCTATAATAGATTTATTGAAGGAGAAAAGTAGATGAAAAAAATAATTGTTCTCTTTTTGTGTTTGAGCCTCATTGCGTGCTCAAGTAATACAGTTAAAGAGGTGAGTGATGAAGCGGTTTTTATTGAACCGAATGATCCCTATTCATATGTCGAAAGACTAAAAGAATTCACTCCACGTGAGAAAAACGCTGCCGATGTTCAAGACAATGAGGAATTTGATGCCTTTCTCGATGAATACTACTTGGATATCTTGTCAGAAGACTATTTAAATATGCACTTCAGTTTAGAGGATTATGAAAGTCTAGGACTAGAAAAACCAGAAGTGACTATTGGTGAGATAAATTATGATTTTGTAAGTCAGATCGAAGAATTAGAAGAAGTCTTAAATAAATTAGCTTCTTTTGATTTTAATTCTTTATCTTATCGTCAACAGATTGACTATGAAGCTTTAGAATATTCGTGTTTAGAATCCATGGCTTCTCTAGCTTATGGTAAATATCCATTACTATTTGATACTGGTTCTAGTCTGCATTCTAATATCATTACTAATTTTACTGAATTTGTCTTTAGAAGCGAAGAAGATATTGAAGATTATTTAGTATTAGTGGCTGATATCGATAGATATTTAAATGATGCGATAGAATTTACAAAAAGACAGGCTGATGAAGGCATAGCTTTACAAGATTATACTTTAGATGAGACTATTAGCTATATCGATAAGTTTGTAGCTAAGGTTGATGATAATGAATTAATTGTCACCTTCAATGAGAAAATAGATGAATTTGAAGGCCTAGATGAAGAGCGTAAAAATGAATTGAAGGCCGAGAACGAAAGACTTGTCAAAGAAGAAGTCATCGCCTCCTATAATAATGTCGAAGAAGAATTATTGAAATTAAAAGGTAAGTCAAGATTAGCTGCTGATGATGCTGGGGCATATGAATATGATGCCGGTTATGGCGAATTAGTAACATATCTAAGAGCTAGTGATAATAGTCCACTCGATGAATTATATGAAGAAGTAAATTCAGCGATGATATCTCTACTTACTGATCTTGTCTTAAATTCGCAAGATGAAGAAGTTTATAACGAAGCTATCGAATTCATCTTTGATCCTAGCAGCAACGACATCATCAATATGGATATCTATGAGATGTTAGAATATCTGCGTACAGCTATCAGTGAGGATTATCCATCAATTGGCGATATCAGTTATGAAGTGTCTTTACTAGACCCATCAATTGCCGAAGATAGTATCTTGGCCTACTATTTGACAGCTCCTCATGATAATCCTGATTCTAATGTTATTAGAATCAATCCTAATCACTTAGATACTTCATCATCTTTGACCTACACAACTTTAGCACATGAAGGTTTCCCTGGTCACTTATATCAAAATGCTTATTATGCCACAGTTATTAGTCATCCTATTCGTCTGACGCAATCATTTATCGGTTATACCGAAGGACAGGCCATGTTTGCATCGATAGATGCATATAATTATCTAGGCTTGAACAGTGAAGAAGTAGCTTCTATTGTTACCTTTAATGACATTAGCTTCTCTTATATCTTAGAAGCTATTGCCGAAATTGGTGTCAATTCCTATGGTTGGACTAAGGAAGAATTAATGGAAGAATTAGAATTAATAGCTGGTTTAGATGAAGAAATGTCGCAATTATTATATGAGACAGCTGTCAGCGGCAATAGTATGTTAGTGCCATATGGAGCAGGCTTAGCTCAATTTATCAATTTAGAGAATAGTTTTATAGATTCTGTAGATGATTATGACAAGAAAGAATTCCGTGAATTGATATTAAAAAATGGACCACTGCCATTTGTAATCCTAGAAGATGTCGTTAATGATTATCTAGAAGCTAGATAATATTAAAATCTATTGGCTTGATATTATTCTTGATCAAAAAATCATTGGTCCTAGAAAAGGGCTTAGAATTAAAAAAGCCGTGATATGCACTTAGGGGACTAGGATGTGCTGACTCAATGATGAGATGCTTAGAAGAAGTAATCAATCTCTTCTTGCTTCTGGCATTATTGCCCCA
>CALBGK010000228.1 GCA_937893115.1 uncultured Erysipelotrichaceae bacterium
CCATATTTTTCATTGTATCCACTTCCATCAATACTTTCATTCAACAAGTCATCTAAACCATAAACGATTTCAGCTCCAGCGTTCTTAAGAATACGTTTAGTTCTCTGGCGAGTGTGAATATCACAATTTAAGACCTTCTTAGTGTAATTTAAGATAGTCTTAGGATTGTTGGCGAAGATTACTTCAACTTCAGCCCCCATCTCTTTAATGATATTAGAATAGTATTCAACATAGTCAACACCAGTGAATTCATGTAGATTCTGACCGAATAGTTCACGATATTTCTCTAAAGTTAATACATCAGTATAAGGATTGATATTAGCATCATCTAATTGATCTAACGTCAATAGGGCATTACCAACCTCATCGCTAGGATAGCTGAGCATTAATGTAATTTTATCTGCTCCTTTAGCTATACCTTTTAAGCAGATAGCGAAACGATTGCGTGATAAGATAGGGAATATTACTCCGATAGTTCCTTCACCGAATTTAGTACGAACATCTTTTCCTAAAGCTTCGATGTTTGCATAATTACCTTGTGATCTAGCGACTACTGATTCAGTGACTGCTATGACATCACGATCTCTTAACACAAAGCCTTCTGATTCAGCTGCTTCCAATACGCTATCGACAACGATAGTAGCTAAATCATCTCCTTCGCGAATGATAGGACATCTAATTCCTCTTGATACAGTACCAACTTTTCTTTCCATAAATTGCTCCCTTTAAGTGCTTAAAAACACGTTATTATTATATAGGAAAGTGCTCAAACAATAAAGAAAAAAATAATATAGTTTAGCTTGCTTACAGGTGATAATAAAACTAATTATATTTGGTATAATTTAGATGTTTAGATAATAGAGGTTAATAATATGATTGAGCGCAGCGCAGGAATATTAATGCATATCACTTCTCTACCATCTCCATATGGTATTGGCACTATTGGCAGGTCTGCCTATGATTTTATAGATTTTTTAAAGGCAGCGAGAATGCATTATTGGCAAATATTGCCCATATGTCCACCTAGCGAAGGAAATTCCCCGTATAGTGCTTATTCGTCATTTGCTGGTAATCCATTATTGATCGATCTAGACTTATTGATTGAAGATAGTTTGTTGAAAGAAGAAGAACTCAAGTCTGTCAAATGGAGCAAAAGGGAAGATAGGGTTGACTTTAATATCGTAAATAAAGAGCGAAAAAAACTATTTGAATTAGTATGCTCACGCTTTGATAGAGGAGATGAAAAATATCGATCTTTCGTCGAAGATAATAAGTCGTGGTTATTAAATTACGCTATTTTTATGACATTATCAGATATCAATAAGGCTAAGCCGTGGTATAAGTGGAAAGGTGAATTAAAAAAACCATATAGTAAAAAAGGTTTGAAAATTATTGAAGATAATTATGATATTTATGAGTATCATTTGATATTGCAATATATCTTCTATCATCAATGGTCCAAACTTTTAGCATATGCTCATGAAAATGGGATAAAGATTATTGGCGATTTGCCTATTTATGTTGGTTTAAATTCAAGTGATGTCTATGGCAACCAAGAATTATTTAAACTGGCTAATGATTGCGTGCCGACAGAAGTTGCTGGTTGTCCGCCAGATGCCTATGCTTTGGATGGTCAAAAGTGGGGAAATCCTCTATACGACTGGGACTATCATAAAAAGACCGACTATAGTTGGTGGATAGAAAGAATAAGACATAATCTGTCTCTTGTCGATGTGTTAAGGATAGATCACTTTCGTGGTTTTGATGCCTACTTCGCGATACCGTATGACAAGTCAGCTAAAGATGGTCGTTGGCAAAAAGGGCCAGGTATGGACTTCTTTAATAAGCTTAAAATTAAAATAGAAGATGTTGATTTAATAGCTGAAGATTTAGGTTATTACACACCGTCTCTCAAGAGTCTTTTAAAGGATAGTGGATATCCAGGTATGCGCGTATTAGAGTTTGCCTTTGATTCAAGGGATGATCATAAGAGTGATTATTTACCACACAAGTATATTGAAAATACTGTAGCTTATACAGGTACGCACGATAATAATACTCTTATCGGTTGGATTAATAGTGCCTATTCTGGCGATATTAAATATGCTTGTGATTATGTTGGTGCGAAAAATAGAAAGGAATTGCCTAAGCTATTGATGAAATCCTTATGGATGTCTAAAGCTAAATTGGTCATTGTGCAAGCTCAAGATATTCTAGGCCTTGATGGCAAGTCAAGAATGAATATTCCGTCGGTTCCTAGAGGAAACTGGTCATGGCGAGCTAAAAGAGATAGTTTTGCTT
>CALBGK010000229.1 GCA_937893115.1 uncultured Erysipelotrichaceae bacterium
ATTTGATTGATAGCCATATCATCTTTGAATATGATGGCAAGTATGATTTAACTGAAAGAGAAAATCGTTATATTGGTGAAGTCATCCTTAAGCGTAATGGTAAAAGTTTTATCTTTGAAAATGATTTAGCTTATGAAGTTATCAATAAGTTTAACTTGCCGCTTTTAAATCATGATGAAGTAGTCTATGAGAAAAAGAATATGAAGGCCTATGTCTTAAATATTCTTAAACATAAATTAGTCTATGTCGTAGGCCTTATTCGCATCAGAAATAATAAAATTTATTTTTATCCTGATGAAGATAATTTTCCTAAGGACTATAAGATAGTCAATAGTCATGAGTATAAGCTAAGAGATAAATTAAAAGTTAGAGTTTATATTTCTAATTATGAAAAGAAAGAATTGTGCATTGAACGCATCATCGGTCATCTATATGATACAGATGTACAAGAGGCATCTTTGCTATATAGCTATGATATTCCTATGGAATTTTCAAGGACAGCTTTGAATGAAGCGGAATCTTTAGAAAAGACTATCAATATTAGTGATTATCCTAGTCGTCATAATCTTAGTGAAGAGATGGTTATAACTATTGATGGTGATGATGCTAAGGACTTTGATGATGCCATCAGCGTATCAAAAAAAGATGATAAGTACTTATTGAAGGTTCATATTGCCGATGTGAGTCATTATGTGACCATAAATTCAGCTCTAGATAAAGAAGCCTATAAAAGAGGCACTTCAATCTATTATCCTAATCATGTGATACCGATGTTGCCATTTGCGTTAAGTAATGGTCTATGTTCCTTAAGACCAAATGAAAAGCGTTTAGCGATGACGGTAGAAATGGAGATAGATAATAAGGGTGAAATAATACAATATGATATCTACGAATCAATAATCGAATCTAAATATCGAATGACATATTCGAAGGTCAACAAGATACTTTCTGGCGATGAAAAACTCATAAGTCAATATGAAGATATATATGAGATGCTTAAAGAAGCTCATGAATTGTCAGATATCTTAAGCAATAAGCGAAAGGAAAAGGGCGGCATTGAATTTGATAGTGACGAGTGCAGCTTTAGAATAATCGACAATGAGGTTGTTGATGTTTACGTAAAAGAAAGAGGTGTCAGTGAAAGAATTATTGAAGACTTTATGATAGAAGCTAATGTATGTGTCGCCAGTCATATGCACTACCTGGAATATCCGATGATATATCGAAATCATGCGAACCCCAAAGAAGATAGATTGAATCAATTTATTAATTTTGTCGAGAATCTAAACTATCATTTTAAGGGCAATAAAAAAGCTATCAGAGCAAAACAATTGGCTGATTGTTTGGAGCATTTTAAAGATAGCATCTATTATCCTATGGTCTCTAATTATTGTTTAAGGTCGATGGCCAAGGCCAAGTATGATAATTTTACTGATGGTCATTATGGTTTAGGACTGGATTATTACTGTCACTTTACATCGCCGATCAGACGTTATCCTGACTTAGTAGTTCATAGAATGCTCAAAGAATATGTCATTAATCATGATAGAATAGGAAGTGAAGAAAAAGATAGTGAGAAGAATGCCTCTATCGCTAAAAAGTGTAACGATAGAGAAAGAACAGCTGTCGAACTTGAAAGAGACTTACAAGACTTTTACAAGTGTAAGTATATGCAAAGACATGTCGGAGAGATATATGAGGCTGTCATATCATCGATTACTAACTTTGGATTCTATGTTAAACTGGAAAATACAGTAGAAGGTCTAGTTCACATCAAGACTTTAGATGGCTACTTTGAGGTGGATGAAGATGGCTCACTAAGAAGTGATACTAAGGCTTATGTGATAGGCGATATCGTTAAAGTTAAGTGTAAAGAAGTTGATATGCGAAGAAATAATATCGATTTCATCTTATATCAACCACGTAAGAGACAGAAATGGATATAAATTATGGATGGAATTAAAGATGTAGCGGTCAATAAAAAAGCCTATCATGACTATTTCATTGAAGAGAAATTAGAAGCAGGTTTAGTTTTGTTGGGAACAGAGATCAAATCGGTTCGCAAAGGCAAGGTCCAGCTAAAGGAAGCTTATATTTCTTTTATAAATGGGGAAGCCTATATTAAAGGTATGAATATTTCAGCTTATGACCATGGCAATAGAAATAATCACGATGAGAAAAGAGATCGTAAGTTATTATTAAATAAAAGAGAGATAGTAAAATGGGGTTCTAAGGTAAAGACACAGGGTTTTACGGTTATTCCATTAAAAATTTATTTGAAAAATGGCCTCGCTAAATGCGAGATAGCCTTAGCAAAGGGTAAATCTTTATACGATAAAAGCTATGAAGATGGAAGCTCTAAAAGCGATCAAGAGATAGGAGGGGTATTATGTTTTTTGAGTTTAGAATGTTTGGCATCATGTTCAGCATCATGTTTTCGCTGATCTTTATCATCATAATTTCATCGGTCATCAAATCTTTTTTGCGCTGGAACAGAGATAATAATTCGCCAGTAATAAAAGTTTTTGCGACGGTTGTGAATAAGCGCCAGGATATTTCGGGAACCAGAAATCATCGTTATACGCATTATTATGTAACTTTTGAGTCACCGGAAGGAGAAAGACTGGAATTTGATGTCGAAGGAGTCGACTATGGTCAATTAGTAGAAGGAGATTGTGGAACACTGAGCTATCAGGGTTCAAGATTCCTGAGTTTCGATCGTGAGTTTAATGAAAAATATTAAACTCTAAAGGCATTTGAGTTTTATAGTATTTAAATTTTTGTAGGTAAAATAAAAAAATTACCATCAATTAATATTCTGTGCTAATATTTATATTGCACAGAAATGCGCGAGTGGTGAAATTGGTAGACTCGCTAGATTCAGGTTCTAGTGCCGTAAAAAGCGTGCGGGTTCAAGTCCCGCCTCGCGCACCATTTCTTAAAGATAAGGCCTTGTTAAGGCCTTTTTTATTAGTGTTATGTAGGACTACTGGACAAAGATAGCAAAACATTAAACCGTCTGTCATATATGTGGTTTGATTAGTACTCTTATATAAAGATATATGATGATATGTAATAGCTCACAGTCAAAGAGACTTTATCAAATAAAGAAAATTGATTATTACAAAGAAAACATTATGTAAGATATCATATTTATGTCAGATTGAAGAAGTTAGGGATTATTTCTATAGTTATAATCACACAAGTGCATAGAAGAGTTCTCCATAAAAAGGTAGAAATGTAATTTGATAAGTTAACAAGCAAATGCAGAGATTTTTATATATGTAGCATTACGCAGTTATATTAGTTATGGTATGAAATATCAAACTTTGTTCAATAAGATATTCGTTTATTAATGATAAGGAAATAATTTGAGAAAGAGAGATCGATAACATAAAAAATAATAATTTCTTTTATCGGTAGCTTTGATTTGACAAAGGAGTGAGGTGATTAAATACAATTAAAAAAGAGGACAAATATGAAAAGAATATCCATTTTAATTTTAGCTTTTCTACTTGTTGCAGCAAACATAACTAGTGCTCTTGCTGAAGAGAAGAATAATAGTAGTTATGTTAAAACTATTTATGTAAACTAAGATGAAAATGGCGACGGATTGTCCAAAGACACTCCAACAACAATGGAAAAAGCAATAGAAATGATCAGCAATGATGTTTCGAACACCACTGAATATAAATCATATGATTCAAGCATTGGATTTGAAAAGAATAAGACTACTATCCTAGGCAATGGCTATAAAATAATAACTAGAAGGATTAGAGTATTAAATGATGCAGAATTACATTTAGGAAGAGTAGATGATGAAGCTAGTATCCTTGAATGTGAGGCAGTTATTAGTGTGTCTGATAACGCAAAAGTTCATATGTATGATGGAACTTCTTTGATATCTTTGGAAGGAGGGAATATCGGAGGAAGCAGCAATTATGGTTATGGTCAAGCGGTAACTTTGAGTGGTAGATAATCCGACAAAGCTGAATTCATTATGCGCGGAGGGAAATAGTAATTGACGGGCCTGTGGTTTTTGAAAATAATAGAAGCAATGAACAGGGGTGCAATATATATTTCTGGTGATAGCAATGATGAAAGATATCATATTGAGAAAGAAAATAGCGAACGCAAATTGACCCCTCACGTTGCTGAACTGATAAATGTTAAAGAACCTTCCTGCAATGAAGAAGATTATACGGGCGATAGTATATGTAAAATATGCAAATTTTTAATCGTCAAAGGCGAAAAAATAAGTAAGACTATTTGTGAAGCAGCAGATAACGATACTGTTAACAATTATAAAGTTCTCTCAATGAGAGCTATAGATTCTTATCATTGCTATTTATTTAAATATCATTACAGTAAAATAATAAAAATTACGATTTAAATCTTGCTAAAATAAGAAAATAATCAAAATTAATAAGTATAAAAATAGTGTGCATAAACAAATGCTCACTATTTTTATGTGGTCTAAAATTTGAGATGAACTAATAAATAAATATAATTAATGTACATTATGTAAGCGCTTATAAAAAAATGATTAAATTGGAACTTTTTTATTATTTTAGTCAATCTTTTTTTTCATGAAAAATAGTACCATACAATTATAAAAGAAATACATGATAATGATTCATGTGATAAACACTGTTAGCAAAGGAGGTAAATATGCTGAAGTTTGATCCGTATTCTTATCATTTTAATTCTAGAAGGAGAAGTGTTTATGCAAAAAATGGCATGGTAGCTTCTTCTCATCCTCTGGCTTCGGAAGCTGGTCTTAGAATGTTGGAGAAAGGAGGAAATGCAATTGATGCATGCGTTGCTATGGCAATGATATTGCCGGTTGTTGAACCAGCTGCTACGACCTTTGGCAGTGACAACTTTGCAATCGTATGGTCAAAAGATAAACTGCATGGAATGTCTTCATCCGGATGGTCGCCTTATAAGCTGACTGAAGAGTATGTAAAGTCAAAAGGTTACAAGGGAAAGATTCCTGCTGGCGGATGGGATTGCACTACTATTCCTGGTTGTTTTGCCGGCTGGATTAAATTACTTAAAGAGTTTGGCACGATGACTTTAGCTGAAGTTGCAGAGCCGGCAATTCAAGCTGCAGAAGAGGGTCACCCTATCACACCGTATGTCCAAGGATCGTTTCAATGGCGTCGAGACTCAATGAAAGAGCGTCTAACGGAAGATCAATTAAAGACTTTTGATGACGAATTCTTCCCAGACGGAAAATGTCCAGAACCAGGTCAATTGGTCAAACACCCTAATATGGCCAGATTGCTTAGAGAAATTGTCGAAACTAATGGAGACACTTTGTATAAAGGTGGAAAGCTTGCTCAAGCTATTGTTGCTGAGTCACACAAAAACGGCGGCCTTTGGGAAATGGAAGATTTTGAAGGTTTTGAACCGGTTATGCATGAACCTTTAAGAGCTAAATATCATGGCTACGAAATCTGCGAACTTCCTCCAAATGGTCAAGGAATAACTGCTCTTATTGCCTTGAATATTCTTGATGGTTATAAATTTGATGTATCTTCATTTGATGATCCTAGAACTAAACACTTGCAGATGGAAGCGATTAAGTTGGCTTTTGCTGATGCTAAAAAGTATGTTGGTGATCCAGGATACATGCCTCCAGGTATTTGTGAGAAATTGTTATCTGAAAACTATACAGCAAAACGTCGCTTGCTGATCAACGAAGACGCTGCCCAAGACTTTAAAGCTGGCGATCCCGATGAATGTGATACTTGCTATTTCTGTGCTGCTGATACAAAGGGCAACATGATTTCAATGATTCAATCTTGTTTTGGCCCTTTCGGTTCAATGTGCACAATTCCTGGTTACGGTCTTGTTATGCAATCAAGAGGAGCTACTTTTACTGTTGAAGATGGTCATATCAATAATGCCGGACCGCACAAACGCCCATATCAAACTATCATTCCAGCTTTCTTGATGAAAGATAATAAACCAGTAGGTCCGTTTGGAGTCATGGGTGGATTCATGCAGCCACAAGGGCATATGCAAGTAGCCATGAACATGATTGATTTCGGAATGAATCCACAAGACGCACTAGATGCTCCGCGTTTTTGCTGGAGTGACGGTTTGAACTTTGATGTAGAGAGTCATTTCAATCCGGCGTTATTGGATTCATTGACCAGAATGGGTCATAAACTTAAATTGCAAGATGCTTATACAGGAGCTTATTGCGACCGTCCGTTCGGTAGAGGACAGATTATAATGCTAACTGATGAAAATACACTAGTAGGTGGTACTGATCCTCGTGGTGATGGATGTATTATCGGCTTATAATGACTAATTGATATAAAGTAGGGCTGATAATATGCCCTACTTGTTATTAGAAATATGAGAGGGAAATATGACGACAAATAAAAAAAGCAATATGACATTTAAGTATGTCATTGAAGTAATATCTATTTTGTTGGGATTATACATAGCCCTATTTATTGAACCAAGTGGATTATTGACCAAAGAAGGCCTTATTGTGTTAGGAATATTTGTTTGGGGCATTATCAATTTAATGCTTGGATTAGTAGGCGAATACATGGTTACTTTGGCCATGGGTGCACTGTGGTATGTAACAGGGGCAGTCGGTTTCGACAAAGCTTTCTCCGGATTTGCTGGCTCAACATTTTGGCTCATTGTAGCTACGATGGGTTTGGGTGCTGCGGTTAAAAAAAGTGGATTATTAAAACGCTTATCATTATATTCATTGAAGTTCTTCAAACCAACATACTCAGGACAATTATTGGCCATTGTTGTTATGGGTATCATAATTGCTCCGTTAATTCCAAGTACATCAGCAAAAGTTGCCATTATGGGCGCGCTAGTGTTAGGTATTTCTGATGAACTAGGTCTTGCAAAAAGAGGAGCTGGTCGCTTTGGCTTATTGATGGCTTTGTGGATTGGCTTTAATATTACAGGCAATGTGTATGTCAACGCATCATTTCAGGGATATATGGTGTTAGGATTGTTACCTGCAGAAACACAAGCTACATATACATGGATTACTTGGCTGATTAGATCTTTGCCTTGGGCAATTATTGTAATTGTTGGCATGTTTATTTTTACTAAACTCACATACAAAGAACCTAATGCTACAGAATTGCCAAAGGAATATATTGAAGAACAATTTAAATCTATCGGTAAATTATCAAGAAATGAAATCATTACATCAATTGTCATGGCTTTCTGTTTAGTAATGTTTATCCTTGAAAGCTATACAGGAATTGGTGCAGTGGTAGTATGTATCATCGGTATGACAGCTTTGACATTTACAAAGGTCATTGGAAAAGATGAATTTGTCAGCAATACTTTATGGCCTCTTGTAGTATTCATCGGATCAACGCTAGGGTTCTCAACGGTTTTCTCTGCAGTTGGCATCGATGTATGGTTAGGGTCTGTTTTAGAACCTATCGCTGCGCAATTGACTAATCCATATTTGTTTGTTGCTGTAATATGCTTATTAACTTATGTGGTAAGGCTATTTGTTGCTCAGACAGCTTGCAATACTTTAATGGTCACTATCATTTATCCATTGGCAGTTAGCTTAGGTATGGATCCATGGGTGGCATGCGTTGTAATATATGGATCTTCAGTAATTTTCTATCCATTGTATACGCACTCTAATATTCTTATCTGTTATGGTGCATGCGGTGGAGAAGAAAATATTGATGATAAATATTTTTTGAAAGCAGATATTGCTTTTATGGTTATTAATTTAGTGGCATTCTTGGTTTCGGTTCCATTCTGGTCAATGTTTGGAATGTTATAGAATTTTGAAATAAATAAAATATATCAATGCAAAAACACAAGATATTCAATCTGTGTTTTTGTTAGACCTTTTTTGGAGGAGAAAATGAAAAAAAGAGTGGATTTGGAGTTTTTGATCTTTTCACACTGGGGTTTGGCGCCATCATTGGCGTTGGTTGGTCAATTACTTTGCATCGACTGATCATTGCAGGAGGCGGTCCAATTCCATCAACTTTAGGTTTTGCTATATCGATGATAGTTTTCATCTTTGTTGGTTTGATATTTGCTGAGTTAGCTTCGGCAATGCCAGTGGCTGGAGGGGCTGTAACATACGGGAAAAGGGCTTTTGGTAAAACTGTTTCGTTTATTGTGGGATGGTTCTTACTTTTGGCTTATGCCGGGATTTTGCCTTTTGAAACTGTATCCATTACTGAAATATTATCTCATATCATTCCTGGTTTAAATAGTGGTCCCATTCTTTATGAGTTTGCCGGTGCAGAAATTAAATTGTATCCAGTGATTGTATCGATTCTAATAGGGTGTTTAATAATTTGGATTAATCGTAGTGGTGTAAAAGCTGTTGCTTACTTTCAAAATATTCTTACTATTGTTTTAATTTTGGCGGCTGGAATATGTATTATCGGGGCTTTAATTAATTCAGATATCAAGAATTTGTTACCTGTATATCAACCAATGCCCGATAAGCCACATAACAGCATTTTTACAGGAATAATCTGTGTATGCGCTTTGACACCAATGTATTTTTCTGGTTTTGATACAATACCTCAATCTATTGAGGAGGCAAAATCAGTGGATAAAAAACGCATGGGTAAAATTGTTACATCAACAGTAGTTTGTGCCGCTATTTTTTACTTCTTAGTTATTTTAGCAGCTTCCAGTGCTGTCCCTTGGCTCGAATTAGTTGAATTGCCGCTCCCAGTATTGTCTAATTTGATGTTGGAACTATATCCAGGTTATTTAGGTACAACAATGTACTGGGTGACAATAATTGGTGCTGCTGCTGGATTGTTTACTACATGGAACAGCTTCTATGTTGCTTCATCAAGACTGTTGATGTCTTTAGGACGATCAAAATTAATTCCTGAAGTGTTTGCTAAAGTAGATAAAAAAGAAACTCCGTATGTATCGAATATATTTTGTGCTGTAATCATGCTTACCGGACCTTTTTTAGGCATGGGTGTTGTAGATGTTTTATCAACGATAGGTTCATTTGGATTTGCGGTAGGATGGATGATTGCGTGTCTTTGCTTTATCAAATTGCGGATAAAAGAGCCAGATATGGAAAGACCTTATAAATTGAAAGCAGGAATGCCTATTGCCATAATATCCAGTTTATTCTGTGCTTTCATGGTTTTAAATTGCATAGTTCCAGTTTTGCCAGGATATATGGGCAATCTTGGACTGGCGGCATCGATCGCCTGGATTATTTTAGGCTTTGCCTTTTATATGTATATGCACTTTAAGAATAAGGACACCAAAAAAGAAGTTGTATAACTTCTTTTTGGTATAAAATTATTTGTTTTTGATGTTATTGTAAGTCAATCCTAAATCATTTAAGGTTACAAAGCTTGTGTATTTGAGAGTTTTGTAATAAAAGCTTGCCATTTCTTCAGGCGTATAGGAAAAATTGGAATTAATATAAAATTCAATCGAAGCGTATGAAAAGTAAGTGCTTATGATATTTAGATATTCAAGATTATAATCTTCAGCATCTGCATTCGAAAAGAGAAAGATAGGAAGTTTTTCGCTCACTTTTAAAAGTTCGACCAACTTGATGCGAAAACCAAAAAAGCAACTGTATTTAAATAAATAATGATAATATTTTCTTCTGTTGTATATATGTTTAAAGACACTAAGTCGAAGCTTGTCGATATCTTCGGGCTTATTAATGCCGCTAGTTTCTTTGCTTAGCTTGTCAACACAAGCTTGGTATTTGTCAATTTCATCTTGAATAATAT
>CALBGK010000230.1 GCA_937893115.1 uncultured Erysipelotrichaceae bacterium
AAAAGAAAAGAGTCTATATCAATAATGCTGGCCTACAAATTGCTAAAACCAAGATTGTCGACTGTTCTAAATGGACAGAAGAAGAAATAATTCGCAGAAGAAATTGGATAGTCGATTACATTCTCGATGAGATTATTCCACTACCAGAAGATATGAAAACAAAGAATAATTATGCCAATAAGGAATCTAGGTTATATTCGTTGTCTGAACATGGATTAATTGGAAAATATATCACATATATTAATGATAAGAGTATAACCGTTAAAGTAGTTGGCGATCGTGAAGTGGAATTTGAAGGCAAAAAATGGAAACTTTCTCCTCTTGTTAGAGAATTAGAAACTCGAAGAGGAACGGTTAATAGTTCTGGAGCTTACTCTGGACCAACATATTGGGAGTATAAAGGTGTTAATATCACTGAGTATTATGACAACGAAGAGCAGAATTGATAGTGGATTACTTAAATAAAATCTTACTTCTTTAGCGCATACTAGTGATGAATTATAAGAGAGTGAACTTAATAATATTATCGCTTATCTTGTTGATGATTACGGGTTGTAGTAAAGAAAAAGAAGAAGAGTTTATCATCGATGATGATGCGGCAAGTGGAATGATTCAGAAGAATTAGAAGCCGATACTAAAGTTTATGCAGAATTTACTGATGAGGGCTATGTCTTTGATTTAGATGCAGCAGTTATTTATTATTTTGAGCCAAGTTCTGATACTATCTATGCAGGTGATCAAAAATTGGTAACGTTTGACCCTTGAAGCAAATATCGATGAGGATACAGTTGGTGCTATGGGCACTGTGGTATATAAGCTTCAAGAAGATTTAAGTAATACTGTTAGTGCATATTATCTATATCAAGATGAAAAGGGACTATATTTTGATACTGATATATCTTTTGATAGTAGAACAATTAGAGATAATACTTTCTTTAAGGGTGATAAATTTTCTTTTGAATAGACATTCAATCTTGAAACAGCAGTCTCATCCTTTGTGATGACTTATTATAACGAAGATAATGAAAGATAGCTTCTAATAATAATCTGCCTGAACAATATGCTGCTTATCAAAATATAGAGCTTAGTGAAGATGCTAGTTATGTAGAAATTATGACTTATGATAGCAATGACAACTTACTAGAAACAATGCGAGCAAATAGAGGAAATTATGCTGTTGTCTTATGTTTTGGTGATGGTGGACAGATATTGGATACGAAATATTTAAGGTTTGATTTTGATTGAAGTATAAGTTTATAAATTGTATAATTTTTAAGTATGGATTTTTTAATACTTGTACTAATTGTAGCTTTGGGATCTTTTGGCTTGATAATGCTTATCATGCCAAAGTTTATCGCTTTATTAAAATCACATGATTTATTTCAGGAAGTAAGTGAATATGCCATCGAGGAGTATAAACACAAAGATAAAACTCCAGCTATGGGCGGCATCTTATTTGTAGTTATACCGACACTTTTAATCTTTATTGCTTATCCGACTATTTATAGAGATGAAAAGTTTTTGATGGTATCTGTAAGTTATCTATTATTTGCCATCATCGGTTTCTTAGACGACTTATTGATTATCTTATTTAAGAATAATAATGGACTGCATCCTAAATTAAAACTATTCTTACAACTTTTATTCGCTTTAATTATTTACTTCTTATTCCCTAATGTGATAGACAATGCGATAACTATTCCATATCTAAATATTGAAATATCACTTGGTTTATTATATTTACCATTTATGATTCTTTTGTATGCTGCTGAAGCTAATGCAGTTAATTTTACAGATGGCATGGATGGCCTATGTGCTGGAGTATCATTTATTGCCTTGATACCATTTTTAATCTTTTCTTTCTTAGAGAATGAACTTGATTTGAGCTTATTGATTATTGGCATCTTAGCCAGCTTATTAGCTTATCTACACTTTAATAGAGCACCTGCCAAGATTTATATGGGTGATAGTGGCTCTTTAGCTCTAGGTGCTTTATTTACTTCTTTAGCTATTGTGCTAGATCAAGAGATTGCCTTGTTCTTTGTGGGCGGAGTCTTTGTAATTGAGATGTTATGTGTATGTATACAATTAACATCAGTTAAGTTATTCCATAGAAGAGTATTCTTATATACACCAATACATTACGCTTTTAGATTAAAGGGCGTTGAAGATAAGAATATCATTAATGGTTTTTATATTGCTGCTTTACTTTTTAGTATTGTTGGTTTACTGATAGGAGTTGGTATTTAATGAAAGCTTTAGTCATTGGTGCTGCTAGAAGTGGTATAGCAGTTTCTAAACTTTTAATTACTAAGGGATATGAAGTATATCTGACAGATAGTAAGACTATTGATGAAAAGGAAGAATTAATAGCTTTAGGTATTAAAGTATATGATAATGGACATCCTGATTTACTTAAAGAGATAGATTATGACTTTATTGTAAAGAATCCTGGCATCCCATATCATGTGCCATTTGTGAAATATTTTAAAGATGCAGGATATGAAATCTTAAACGAGATTGAAGTGGCTTCTAGATATGTAAATTATGAATATGGAGCTATCACTGGTACCAATGGTAAGACAACTATCACTACTTTATTAAGTACTTTTTTAAAGACAATATGTGCTAATAGTGAAGCTTGTGGCAATATTGGTTTGCCACTTAGTGAAGTGGTGATGAAACATCAAGCTGAGAAATTAAAAGTCGCTATCGAAGTGGCAGCTTTTCAATTATTAGGTATGCCTAAGTTTCATCCACATGTCGCTGTTATTACTAATTTAACACCAGATCATATCGATTATTTTAAAGATTTA
The DNA here is from genome assembly GCA_937893115.1 of uncultured Erysipelotrichaceae bacterium. Classification (GTDB taxonomy): domain Bacteria; phylum Bacillota_I; class Bacilli_A; order Erysipelotrichales; family Erysipelotrichaceae; genus CALUZH01. The sequence goes on from CALBGK010000230.1 coordinate 2,817, forward strand.
GATAAATATTATAAAGCTAAGACTTTGATCTATCAGAATATGGATGAAAATGATTATTTCTTATTCAATATGGATGATGAAAATATTCTTAAATATGTTGATAGAGATAGTATAAAATGTCAGGCAATCACTTATTCATTAAATAGACAAGATGTCGATTTATATATTAAAGATCATTATGTCTATCTACATGATGAAATACTATTTGATATCAAAGATTTGAAACTTGTAGGTATGCATAATGTTCAAAATGCGATGGTAGCTGCATGTATGGCTTATAAGATGGGTGTTAGTATTGATAATATACAAGAAGTTATAAGAAAGTTTAAAGGTGTTGAACATCGCATAGAATATGTTGATACTAAAAATGGTATTTCTTTCTATAATGATTCAAAGGGGACCAATCCTGATTCAACTATTGTCGCTTTAAAAGCTTTTGATAAGCCTGTTTGTCTATTGGCTGGCGGCTATGATAAAAAGACCGGTTTTGATGCTGTCAAGCCATATTTAGATAGAATTAAGATGATGTATGTCTTTGGTGAAACTAAAGATGAATTAAAGACATTATATCCTGATGCTCAAGTTTTTGATAATCTTGATGAAGCGTTATTTAAAGCTTATGAAGATGCTAAAGAGGGTGATGTAATTTTGCTATCACCAATGTGTGCTAGTTGGGATCAATTTAATAATTATGAAGAACGTGGTGAGCACTTTAAAGATTTAGTTAAAGAATTATGAAATATTCATTTAGCAATTCCAGTCTTAATTTAAAAGAAAGAATAATAAGCAGTTATTCTTCTTTTAATTATGATGATATCTTTAATGATGACTTTGTGATTGATTATGATCAAGAAGCTTTGATTAAAGGAAGAGAAGTCTTTTTAAATCTTAAGGGTTCTAAAGTATTAATCATAGGGGATTTTGATTGTGATGGCATATGTGCAACCACTATTATTAAAGACTTATTAGACTATTTAGGTATAGCTTCAAATTATTATATTCCTTCGCGTTTTAATGAAGGTTATGGCTTGTCTTTAAGTCATGTTCAAAAGGCCATAGATTATAATTTCGATGTCTTATTGACGGTCGATAATGGCATTGTCGCAAAAGAGGCTTTAAAAAAGGCTAAAGAAGCAAATATTAAGACTATTATCATTGACCACCATGAATATGATGAATTACCTGATGCCGATTATATATTACATGGAAGACTATTAAAAAGAGAATATGAGAAAGCCTGTGCCAGTGGGCTTTGTTATCTCATATCATCGATGTTTAAAAGTGATGATAAGATTTTAGCTCTATCAGGTATAGCTACTAATGCCGATATGGTTGAAGTCTTTGGCTATAATCGTCATCTTATCAAGATGGCTAAAAAGATATTGAATAAAGGTAATATAAAAGCTATTAATGCCATCAGTGGTAAGAAGGCTAATTATACCTATGATGACTTGTCTTTTCTTGTTGCATCGAAGATCAATTCAATATCTAGAATTGATAAGGGTTCTAATGTCAATATCTTACCTAAGTATCTCTTAGAAGAAGATGATATTAAATTACTAGATGGAGCTGACAAGATTAAAAAGATTAATAATTTGCGCAAGGACTTAAGTGATGTCATGTCTAAAAAGGCCTTAACTCTAGTAGATGATAGTGGCTTTTGTGTTATCTATGATGAGCATTTCTTAGAAGGCCTATGTGGCTTAGTGGCTAATAAGGTAGCTAAAAATATCCATAAGCCATGTCTGATCTTAGCGCCAGGCAAAGATCTCATCAAAGGCAGTGCTAGAAGTATTGATGATTTTGATATCTTGCATCATCTAAAGAATTTTGAAACATATTTTGAGACTTTAGGTGGCCATAAGCAAGCAGCTGGTGTCGCTATGAAAAAAGAAGCCTTAGCTAGTTTTATTAAAGATATTAAAGCTACACCTTGCATATATGAAGAGAAGATGGTTAATTGTATACCTTTATTTGATGATGAATTAAACGATGATACATTAAACTTGCTCATCAACATGCAACCATTTGGTACTGGTTTTGAAGAACCGCTATTTTATCTTGACAATGTAAATGTTAAATCACGTTATCTCATCAAACAGATGTATACTAAATTTCAGTTTGATAATGGTTTGGGTGCCATCAGTTTTAAAAGGGATGATTACGATTTATCTTTTTCTCGAGTAGTTGGTTATTTAAAGGAAGATTCCTATCGTAAAAATCATCTGTCTATGCAAATTCAGGCTCTATTTTAATATATTAATGTTATAATGGTATTGTTTTCTAAAAGGGGTGGCAAATTATGGATTTAAAAAAATATATTTCTGAAGTCGCTAAAAAGGTTAAGGCTGATATCGTGGTTGGTCCTGAATCTAGAGGCTTTATCTTTGGATGCCCAGTTAGTTATGAATTAGGTATTGGTTTTGTCCCTGTACGTAAACCTAATAAATTACCTCGTGAAACAATATCTTATTCTTATGAATTAGAGTATGGAACAAATGAATTACATATGCATAAGGATGCCATCACTAAGGGTCAAAAGGTATTGATTGTCGATGACTTACTAGCTACTGGCGGAACTATTGAAGCGGCTATTCGCTTAGTAGAGAGCTTAGGTGGCGAAGTAGTTGGTTGTGCCTTCCTGATCGAACTAAAAGAACTTCATGGCCGTGATAAATTAAAAGATTATGAAGTTTTAACTTTAATGGAGTATTAAATCGAAGGCAACTTCGATTTTTATAAAAAGATATGAAGAAGATAATCCTCACTAAAGAAATCTTTTACGATCAGGTCAAATCTTATATCAAGAATCAAGATTCATTAAACCTGATTGAAAAAGCTTATAACTATGCTGAGCAGAAACATAGTGGCCAATTTAGAAAAAGTGGTGAGCCATATTTCATCCATGTGCTCAATGTCGCTTATGTCTTAGCTCAGCTCCATTCATCACCAGTGACGATAAGCGCTGGCTTTTTGCATGATGTAGTTGAGGATTGTGGAGTTACCAAAGAAGAATTTGTGAGCGAATTTGGCGAAGAGATCTATAATATCGTCGAAGCAGTAACAAAGATCGGTAATCTGGAATTTAAGGATGAAAAGGAATATCTAGCTGCTAATCATCGCAAGATATTTATCGCCATGGCCAAGGATGTACGCGTCATCTTGGTGAAATTAGTTGACCGTCTTCACAACATGCGCACTCTAGAATATCAACCACCTGAGAAACAAAAAAAGATAGCCCAAGAGACCTTAGAAGTCTATGCACCTATCGCTCATCGTCTAGGTATCGCCGAGATTAAAAATGAGTTAGAAGACTTATGCTTCTACTATTTGAATAACGAAAAATATCATGAGATCGCAAGACTTGTCGAAAATAAGAAGTCAGAGCGTGACGAATATGTCAAAAAGATGATAGAAGATATCTCTCATACCTTAAACGAGCGCAATATCTCCTTTAGAATCTTTGGCCGTAGTAAGCATCTATATTCCATCTATAAGAAGATGGAGACTAAGCATAAACGCTTTGAAGAGATATTAGACTTATTAGCTATTCGTATTGTCACTAAGACAGAATTGAATTGTTATGAGATATTAGGCTATATTCATGCCTCATATCGTCCTATTCCCGGTCGTTTAAAAGATTATATCGCCATGCCTAAGGCCAACATGTATCAATCACTACATACGACCATTGTCGGTATAGATGGCCGTATCTTTGAAGTGCAGATACGTACCGAAGAAATGGATTCCATAGCTGAAAAGGGTATTGCTGCCCATTGGTCATATAAAGAGGGAAAAGGAGAAAATCATCGCAAGGAACAAAGTGAGATAGTTAAAGAGTTAGAGTGGCTTAAAGCCTTTGAAGAAAGTGGCATCGATGCCAATACTTATATGAATACGGTCATCGAAGATGTCTTTAATGCCAATATCTATGTCATGACTCCTAAAGGTAGAATCATTGACTTGCCTAATGGTTCAACACCTATTGATTTTGCTTATCGCATTCATACTGAAGTCGGCCATCAAACGGTAGGTGCTCTAGTCAATGAGACGCTAGTTCCATTAAACACACCATTAAAGACTGGTGATGTCGTCGAACTGAAGACTAATAAGAATTCTGGACCTAGTGAAGACTGGTTAAAGATAGTTAAGACCAATAATGCCCGCAATAAGATTAAGGCATTTTTAGCTAAAAAAGAGACCGAACAACGCCAAGAGACGATTAAAGAAGGCGAGACGCTTTTAAAAGATGATATGAAGCGTAGGGGCGTTGATATTGATGAATATTTTGATACTAAGAAGTTTGAAAATATCTATAGTCACTTCCAGATTTCTAACTATAACGAATTCATGTATGCCATCGGTTGTAAGTCCTTATCAACACAAGCCGTCATAGAAAAACTAGTCAAGTTTTCTAAAAAGGAATTAAATAAGGATACATTAAATCAAATTCTTCAAAAGAATAAGACTAGACGTAAGGCTTCAACTTCTAAGACAGGTATTATCATCGAAGGTGTCGATTCGATGAAGATCAGCATGGCCTCGTGTTGTAATCCTATCTATCATGATGAGATAGTTGGCTATGTGACTAAGGGACAAGGCATTAAAGTCCATCGTAAGGATTGTCCTAATATTCGCAATGAAAAAAAGCGTCTCATCAGTGTCGAATGGGATGAAGATAAAGATCCTAATATCAAATATGAAACTGATATTCGCATCTATTGCAAGGATAGAAACTTCTTATTGACCGATTTAATCACAGTCATCGCTCAATATAAAGCAACTCTATTAGGCGTCAATGTGACGGTAAATCGTGAAGATTTGACTGCTACGGCCAATATGACACTAGTGGTTGAAGACCTTGAACACTTAGAGACTATCATGGCTAACCTTTTAAAGATCAATAGTGTTATATCGGTTGATAGAGTTATTAAGTAGTATTGGAAGTCCTAGATAATGGGACTTCTTTTTTAATGATTTTTGAAGTAAGATTATACTATAGGTAAAACGCTTACATATAAGGAGCAATATGAAGTATTTTTTAGAAAATTATAATGGAGAAGATTACTATCTATATACGATTAGTAATAATGATTTAGAAATTAGTGTCAGTGAGTATGGTGCTACACTTTGCAATTTTAAATATCATGGTTTAGATATTGTGCAGGGTTTTGAAAACGTTCATTCCTATGTCGATGATGTTCGCTATATGAATGCGACCATTGGACGCGTATGCAATAGGATTGAAAATGGTAGATTTATCTTAAATGATAAGGAATATCATGTGCCTATCAATAATGGTCCTAATTCATTACATGGTGGAGATAAGGCTTTTGATACAAGACATTGGAAGATTAAAGAAGAAGGCAATAAACTAATTTGTCACTATCTATCTAAAGATGAGGAAGAGGGCTATCCAGGTAATTTAGATGTTGAAGTAGTTTATGAATTACTAGATGATGGCTTAAAATATTCCTATCGTGGTCAAAGTGATGAAGATACTTTGTTGAATATTTGTAACCATGCCTTCTTTAATATCAATGGTGTGACGAGCGATAGTATTTTAGATGACTATTTATATATTAATGCTGATTATATAGCTAGGGTTGATAGTGATGGCTGTAGCCATAATGAAGTATTGGAAGTAAGTAATACACCATTTGACTTTAGAAAGCGTAAAAAAATAGGTCAAGATATCGATATTAGACATGAACAGATAGTGAACGCTAATGGTTATGATCATCACTATATTATTAAAGGTGAGGGCTTTAGACATTTTTGTACCTATGACAACAATAAGTTAGAACTGGAGGTCTATTCAGATTTGCCAGGTATGCATCTATATTCTTCTAATTTCCTAGAAGGCAATTCTAAGGGCAAGATGAATGCTACTTATCCTAGAAGGTCTGCTATCTGTTTTGAAACGCAATATTATCCTAATGCAATTAATTGTAAAGACCATAAAAAACCTATCTTATTAAAGGGTGAAACGATGTATCATGAAACAATATTTAAAATAAAGGAGATGGATTAATATGTATATCGAAGATTTAAAAAAAGCGATAAGTGATGGGAAATTTGATGAACAATTTAAGATGCTCACTTGTCTTGAAGATGTCACAAAAGAAAAAGAAAGATATCTAGATTTACTAGGTAAGGCTTTAAACAAGTTTGGCAATGTCGATGCTCATCTCATCACTGCTCCAGGTCGCACTGAAGTTGGCGGCAATCATACTGACCATCAATTAGGTAGAGTATTAGCTGCTAGTGTCAATATGGACATCGCTTGTGTCGTATGTAAGTGCGATGATGTATGTGAATATTATGCTGATGATTTTGAAGTTAAACCAGTTAGAATTGATGACTTAGCGATAAGAGAAGATGAAAAATCAACTAGCGAAGGTTTAATTAGAGGGACTTTATATCGCTTTAAGGAATTGGGTTATAAGATAGGTGGATTTAAAGCTTATACTCATAGTACTGTCTTAAAGGGTTCAGGTATTTCATCTAGTGCTGCCTTCGAAGTATTATTGGGCAATATCTTATCTCATCTATATAATGATGGAAGTGTTGACCCTATCACTATTGCCAAGGTGGGACAGTTTGCGGAGAACAATTATTTTATGAAGGCTAGTGGGCTTATGGACCAGATGGCTTCATCTATCGGTGGCTTTGTCACTGTCGACTTCTATGATAAAGAAAATCCTAAAGTTGAAAAGATTGATTTTGATTTTGCCCATAGTGATTTGACATTATGTATAGTTGATACAAGAGGTGACCATGCCGACTTAGCTGATGAATATAGTCTCATGCCTATAGAGATGAAAGAAGTGGCTAAGGCCTTAGGTCAAGATGTCTTATCAAGAGTTAGAAAAGAAGATATCATAGCTAATATTAAAATCTTGCGTGAAAAATTATCAGATAGAGCTATACTTCGCGCTTTAC